>JAHEAM010000132.1 GCA_024642765.1 Planctomycetaceae bacterium | reverse complement strand
GGTTCGCGATGCGATTGATCGAATCGACCAGTGCTTGGCCGATCTCCAGCGAGCCTTTGTGGGGCGGTGCGAAATGGACCAAGGTGTTGTGCTGCCAGCCTACACGCATATGCGTCGCGCGCAACCCGTGTTGGCAGCACATTACTGGTTAGCATACTGTGAGAAGTTCGAACGTGATCGAGGTCGATTGGCGGATTGTCGCCGACGCGTCAACTGGAACAGCCTTGGTTGTGCAGCTGTGGCGGGAACGACTTTGAACATTGACCGCGAACAAACGAGCGCAGAGTTGGGATTCGAAGGCACTGCCGCAAACAGCTTGGACATATCAAGCGATCGAGATTTCGTGTTGGAATTTGTGTTTGCGTTGTCGTTGATTGGGGTTCATTTAAGTGGTTGGGCGGAAGAGTGGATCTTGTGGTCGACGACGGAGTTTGACTTTATCGATTTGCCGCATGCGTTTTGTACGGGTTCCTCAATCATGCCGCAGAAGATCAATCCTGACGTCTTGGAGTTGACACGTGGTAAATCGGCAAGGGTTATCGGTGCCTTACAAACTTTGCTGGTTCTAACGAAAGGGCTGCCGTTGGCCTACAACCGCGACTTGCAAGAAGACAAATTGCCGTTGTTCGATTCGTTTCGAACCGTAGAAAGTTGTCTGGAACTTGCCGTTCCGATGGTGCAGCTTTCGCGGCTTAAAGCGACATCGATCGAGGCTCGTCTGGAGGAGGGCTTCCTCGACGCGACGACTCTCATGGAATTTTTGATCAAGAGGAACGTCCCGCAGCGGACCGCCCATCACTTTGTCGGCGAAATGGTCCGCAAAGCCACGGAATCCGGGCGTAAACTAAAGGATTTGCCGTTGGCAGAGTTTCAAAAGATCTCTCCACAAATCGATAACTCTGTTTATGATGTATTGGGAGTTTCGGGGGCGATTCGGGCATTTACCAGTTTCGGCTCGACGGCACCTGCGCAAGTCAACGAACAGATCAAGCGTTGGCGGGTGCGTTTGGATGGATGACGCTTTGAACTGACATTGGCAAGTGCCTTGGGTGGGCATTCCATTGAGAAAATCGACGCAACGCGGATGTTGCTTCGTTGGCGGTTGATTGTGATTTTCGAAAAAATCGGTTCAATCCGCACTTTTTAATAGTAGCTTGTGCTTCGACGGAATCACGACGATTTGGAAGATTATGTCTCTTACTAAACCAACAAATTGGATAGCCGGATTCGTGTTCGGCGTTTTGCTGATTTCCGGATCGGCATACGCGCAGAATCCCTTCGGCGATAATGCGGCGGCTAGCGAATCAACAACGTCCCAACGTCAAGATTCCAACGCTACGTCCGCCAGCCAAAATTCAAGACAAGAAATTGTGATCGATCCTGGACTGGACCGATCCAAACGGCTTGTATTGGAAGCTGTTGCTGGTAGTAATCCACAATCGGCGATCGAACTAGCTCAGGCCGTTTCAACGATTTTGGGGATTGATCAGAGCGCAGCTGCGAAAATCTATTTCGAAAGTTTGGCAGCGCTCAGCCTGAACGATGAACAAATGTTGGCGTTGAGCGAGACGATGGGCTCGGATTTTTTCTTGCGAGTTCATGGTGCAGATGCCCTGGGCGAAAAATCTCAGGCTTGGGCCATGAAAGCAATGGAGGCGGTTGAACGCGAAAGCACGCGACCTGAACGACTTGCACCAATCATCAGCAAACTTAGTTCCGAAAAAGCTTACGAACGAACAAAGGCCTTTCGTCGCCTCGAGCAGACGGGCGCTCCGGCAGTTGCGGCCATGCTGGAAGTTTTCGCGAATGACGAACGTCGCGAAGAATTCATTCCGATTCGAATCGCGTTGCGCGAATTCGGCATGGCTTCGATTGGGCCACTGTTGGCCGCCTCACGAAGCGATCGGGCGCAGGTTAAGTACGAAGCCCTGACAGCACTCGCTCGCGAAAAACATCCCGATGCGTTTGCGGCTGCCATGGGAGCCTTTCTAAATCCTCGAACTAATGAAGTGATTCGCGATGCGATTGGCGTTGGATTTCAGGAAACCTACGGCGAAATTCTAGATCGCGACCAAGCGTTGGAGATGCTTCAAAAGAACTTCGTCGACTATTCAATCGGCAAACGTCCAGCGTTTGAGTTTGCTCGAATCAATGATGTGACTCCCTATTACACGGTTTGGAATTGGGAGAGTTCAGGGAATCGTTTGACGTCCAGCCGTGTTGCGGTCGATACACGTAGCCGACTTTTGGCGTTGGATCGTGCGCGGGATTTGTTTGAGATTCACCCTGAGAATCAAGAGTACCGCAGCATCTACTTGGTGAGCTATTTGGATGCCCAGAAACGTATTGTTGGCCCGACCGCATTATTGCCTTGGGAAGAGTTCGCGTTAGTTTTTCCAACCGTTGATGTCTTTCAGTTGGATTCCATCATCGCTAGAGCTATCAAAGATGACAAAATCGCGGCGGCGGCTGGCGGTTGCGATTTGTTGTTGCAGGCTCCCGATGCGGTAGAGGCCTTGAAAAACCAAACCGTTGACTCAGGCCTGGTCCGAGCGTTTCAGTCAGGCGATCATCATTTGCAGTTTTGTGCGTTGCGTGCAATCGATCGAATTGATCCACAATCCGCTTACTTTGGTAGTAGCTATGCAATCGCGACGGCAGCCTACCTGGCGGGGTATGGAGAGCGACCGTTATGTTTGGTTGGGCATAGCCGAATTGAAATCGCACAAAATGTTGCAGTCGCCTTGGCCAGTTCTGGAGTTGATGGTCGAGCCGTCACGAGCAGTCACGATCTGTTTCGCGAGGCTACCCAAGACGTGAATGTCAGCATGGTGATGATCTCGGACACTTTGTTTGGTCCTGATTGTTTGGAGTTGGCTCAACAACTGCGTATGGATTGGCGGACGAAGCGGGTCCCAATCGCGATTTTAGTTTCCAGCGTTGGCAATGCGCGAATGCAGCGTGCAGCAAATCGTGATGCCAAAATGTTGGTGATGCCGCTAACTGAAGACGCCAATTCGATTCAATTGCAGACAGAGCGAATGATGAAGTTGATTGAACCATGGCCCTTGTCGAATGAGCTTGCCCAACGTTACGCAGAGTTTTCGGTCAACTGGTTGAAGAAGATCTTGTCGACTCCGGCAGCCTATGCATTTTATGAACCACTCAATTACGAAAGCCAATTGATCGGATTGTTATTCAATCCCTTGCACACGGCTAACGCAATTGAAATGATGGGGCATCTTGGAACCTCAACGGCTCAAGCACGTTTGTTGGATTTCGCAAGTCAATCGGCAGCCCCAATCGGATGGCGACAATCAGCAGCCGAGTCGTTTCGGAGGGCAGTGAATTCGCGTGGCATTCAGTTGAAAATCGATGACATCAAACGCCAATACTCACGGTACAATTCCAGCGGAAACGAACCTACCGAGGTCCAGCGACTGCTGGGGTCAATCCTCGACACGCTTGAGCATCATTCTTTAGCGGCAGAAAATCAAAAGTAGCGACATTCTCAAAATACTTTTTACTTCTCGTTCGAAAACCATTTGCCAGCGTATTTTTTGGCTCAAAACGACAGCGTTTCTGGCTTCTTCGCGAAATTCGCAACGGGAAATTCAACTAGAACGGTGCTATCATTCGTCGCTGGCGAACGAAAACTGTAGATGTCACGACCGTTTTTCTTCTTCTCGATCAAGTTCAACGTTGGCAGGGGCGCACGAACTACCTAGGATTCGGAAGGAACCGAGTCTTGGCCATTAGGAGGATAGTGGGATGCCTTTTCGTTTTTTGCGTATGGGTAAGAAGTCGAATCAAATTCGAAAACACAAGGAACGTTTGTTTCGAGAGATGGTTTATGAAGTCTTTGAGCCACGCGTCATGTTGGCTGGTATTTCGTTTAATAGTGCCACAAAAGAAGTTGAAATTGATGGTAGCAATCAATCTGATACTGTGCGAGTCATTCCCGCGACTAACAACCAAATTCTCGTCAGTTTGACGGGATTCACTTCGCAGCTATTTTCGATCGCGGAGGTTAAGGCGATTCGGTTTTGGGGCCGACAAGGAAACGATTTCTTTCAAAACACAACGAATCTGCCATCGTTTGCTTACGGACACGCTGGCGATGATACGTTAATCGGTGGTACCAACGTCGATCGATTTCAAGGAGGGCATGGTAAAGATCGCCTAGAGGGAAACGGCGGACGCGATGGGCTGCGCGGAAACATCGATGACGATTTGCTCATCGGTGGCGCCGATAATGACTACCTTTACGGCGGAACCGGAAATGATGATGTTCGTGGAGAGGCTGGAGACGATCAGCTCTCGGGCAACGATGGCAACGATATCGTTCACGGAGGCTTAGGCAACGATTTTATTCTTGGCAACGCAGGTGCCGACAAACTCTACGGTGACAACGGCAATGATCGAATTTATGGCGGTGATCAAAACGACGAAATCTACGGCGGTCTCGGTGCAGACAAGTTATACGGTGAACGCGGACTTGACTCGTTATTCGGCGAGGCAGGCGCGGATGAACTTTTCGGTGGTGACGACGCCGACCGATTGTTAGGCGGAACCGAAAATGACATCGTCTATGGTGGCAATGGAGACGATACGCTTGAGGGAGGCACCGGGAATGATCAATTGAATGGCGAGGCCGGTAATGATTCGCTCAAGGGAGATGATGGTGCCGATACGCTCTCAGGTGGCGATGGCAACGACACCTTGGATGGTGGCAATGCAAATGACAAGCTCTTTGGTGGAAACGGAGACGATTTTCTGTATGGCCGGATGGGAGATGACTTACTCAAGGGTGAAAATGGTAACGATCTTTTGCGAGGAAACGCTGGCAACGACGACTTGGACGGCGGCGGTGGTCTCGATGGATTGTTTGGAGGGATTGGCGGTTCCGACAAACTGAATGGCGGCGCAAATGGCGATCGTATTTTGACATGGACAGGCCATACGCTTACGAACTACGAATCGATCGACGGAGCGATACAATTCGTCAATATGACATCTAGTTGGAACGAAGCTGAGATCGATCTTTTGGACGAAGGACTGCGCGCGTTGCACGAACGTGTTGGCAACGGGAAGATTTTTCGTGATTCGTTAGATACAAAACAAGTGGTTTATGGCAAGTACTCAAGCTTAAATGGCTCGGCTGCACAGAATTCCTTAACGACACGAACCGTGGGTGGTGTGACAAGCTATGATCGCTCCATTAATTTTGCCGAGTGGGACGAAAACAACACAGGGCTCATGAATTTTTATCGATTCGTGGCGGTCCATGAAATTGGTCATTCTTGGGACAGTGTTGCCGAGATCAACAATCGATTGCCAGGGCAGGGCACACGCTGGAGCTCTTTTTTAGCGGCAAGTAGTTGGCGAAGCACAAATCCAAATAGCAGTAACTATTTGCGTTCTGGTGATGGAGCATGGTGGTACTTAAAAACCGCAAGGTTTGCGCGCAGTTATGGCACAACGAACCCGTATGAAGATTGGTCGACGGTGTGGGAAGTGGTACTCGATCCGGCGCAGTCGGGTAACTTAGCAGTCATTGCCAACAAGGTATCGATTGTCAACCAATTATGGAATGCGTTTTAATTTTTTCTAGTAGCTTGCGTTGATGCGACAAGACTTACTCGTGCCGTAGCGCTTCGATAGGGTCCATTTTCGCGGCTCGGAAGGCCGGATAAATGCCAAAAACAATTCCGACGAGCACTGAAATACAAAACGCCAACGGAATCGATAGCAGCACGATTTGAGGTTCGAGCTCTTTTGCGACTTCTGGCAATCTTGCGTACAATTCTGGAAAGCCATTTTCTACGATTTTCAGCGAGAGGTTAATGAAAAGTGGGCAAACAATTCCACCGAGAATTCCAGTGATTCCTCCGACCACGGACAGCACAATGGTCTCGACCAGAAATTGACGAACGATATCACCTCGCTTGGCACCGAGTGCGCGACGAATACCGATTTCACGTGTGCGTTCGGTGACGGTTGCCAACATAATATTCATAATACCAATGCCGCCGACAATAAGTGAAATGGCCGCAATCAATCCCATGAACATCATGAACATTAACTTTGTTGCTTTGGCTTGTTCCAATAGTTCGTAGGGCACCACAATCGAAATGTCTTGACGTCCAGGTTCACGGCTCATGAGTGTGGCTTCGACCAACTTAGCGGTTTTGGGAACGTTTTCGACATCGTCTACTCGCACCGTCACTTGACTGAGTTGATATTCTTTTGCAGAGAATGAACCGCCACCCATTTTGGTGATAGTATCTCCGATCCGTTGTTGCATCGTCGTGATCGGGATATAGACATCGTTTGAGAAATCCTGGCCTGCAAACGAGCCTCCGATGGCTGCTGTTGCCATCTTGTACTTTAACACGCCGACGATTTTGTAATACTCTTTTAGCTCGGGCAAGAAAACTTGTTGGTTGATTGGATCGTCACTGGGGAAGAGTTTTGCTGCAAGAGAACCTGCAATAACGCAAACAGTAGCGCGACTATCAACCTCACGTGAGGTAAGGAAATGTCCGCGATCTATTTCCAGACGTGTCACCATTGCATAATCGGGAGTACAACCGACGAGTCGCCCATCGACGGGTTTGGCGTTGGCATTGCCAGTGTTAACAAATTTGTATGGTACCTCTCGAATAGGCAACGCTTCGACGACGGTCGGGATTGTGCTTGAAAGCAACAAATGCTCGACGCGCTTGACACCGAATGCTTTGATGCTCCTCATACTCGAGCCTTCGTCAGGCGGTTCGATGGAGCGAACAATAATGTTTTCAGCACCAAGTTCTTCGATTTGTTGTTGGGCTTTTTGGCTGATGCCCTCACCAATTGCGAGTAGCCAAATCACGCTTGCCACGCCAATAAAAATTCCGAGGACTGTCAGCGCCGAGCGCATGGGGTGTAAGAAAAGGCTTTTGAGGCCAAGTTGCCATGTTCGAAAGCTAAGCATGTGGATCGGTGAAAAAAGGTTGTCGAAAAAGCCAAAACGCGGCGTTAAGCAATTGCGGTATCGTGTTCCAGTACCGTATGAAGCCGTTCCGGTGGGAATAGTTTTCGTTCTACGTTGTGAGTGTCCGATTGAATCAATCCATCTCGTAGGCGGATCACGCGTTTCGCATGTTCAGCGACTTCGTCCTCGTGCGTGACCATGATGATGGTTCTGCCTTCGTCATTGAGGCGTTGAAACAGCGCCATGATTTCATCGGTCGTGACAGAGTCCAAATTTCCAGTGGCTTCGTCGGCGAGGATGAAATAGGGGTCATTTACAAGCGACCTCGCGATAGCAACACGTTGTTGTTGTCCACCCGAAAGTTGTGTTGGGCGATGATCAAGCCGATCGCCAAGTCCCACCATTTTGGCAAGTTTGATCGAGCGTTCGCGTGCTTTGGGGCCTAGTCGTCCCATGTAATAAAGTGGGACCTCAATGTTTTCGACAACCGTAAGTTGCGCGATAAGGTTGTAGGATTGAAAAACGAATCCAAGTCGTGAAGCGCGAATGGCCGAGAGATCATCGTCGCTCATTTGGGCAACATCGTCTTCGCCCAAAAAATACGAGCCAAGCGTTGGACGGTCGAGACACCCCAATAGGTTGAGAAGTGTACTCTTGCCAGAACCCGAAGGTCCCATGATGGCAACATAGTCGCCCTGCGGGATATCGAAAGAAACACCACGAAGGGCGCGAACCGTTTCACTTTTTAGAACATAGTGTTTTTCGAGTTCTTTGATTTGAACGGCGTTCTTCATTATTGACTGCCTCCGGGACCGCCGCCTCCAGCGCCACGACCGCCGCCGCCAGGTCCTCCGCCACCAGGTCCTCCGCCACTACGACCTTGGAATTGCTTCATCATTTCAGGAACGTAGGCGGTGAATTCCTCTTTACTGACCGAACCATCCTTGTCTTTGTCAGCAGCTTTCAACCCAGTACCCATGCCACCCGGTATGCTTGCCATTTCATCGGCATCAATTTTTCCGTCTTTGTTCGAGTCAAAACGGTCCATCATTCGGTCAGCCATAGCAGCCGGATCGCCCCCCATTCCGCCACGACCACCACCGCCTGGACCACCACCGCCTGGACCACCACCGCCTGGACCACCACCGCCTGGACCACCAGGAGAGCCACCGGCAGGTGCTTCCGTATCTGCAACGACCGGAACTTGTGTGCCCTCAGGCAATTCGATTTTTTCATCCTTTGACGCGGCAGGCAGATCCATCAGCTCTTTAAAGGCGCCTGGATTCATTACCAATTCTTCGCCAACATCAAGGCCCTCGGCAACCCAAACGACCTGGGAGTTGTCACCATTGACTTTGATTTCTTTTGTTTCGTATTTATTGAGCCCAGTTTTAACTAAGCAGAAATGGCGGTTTTGAACACCATAAACGGTTTGCAGTGGAACTTGAATTACGTCCGGTTCGTACTTGCTTTGGATTGTAACTGAGGCATTCATACCGGGTTTCAATTCCAAAGGCGGGTTGAGGATTTTTACGAGAACAGCATACTTCCGAATACTGGAGCTCATCCATCCGCTGCTTTCCGCGTATTGATTTACTTTTGTAACAACTCCTTTGAGAGTTGTGCTGTTAAGCGCGTCGACTTTGATGTTACATGGCATGCCAGGTCGAATGAGTGTGATGCTCTGTTCGTTGATCAGTGCCTTGATTTCCATTTTGTTGGGGTCAGGCAGACGCATCAGGACTTGATTTTCGCGAACTGACGCACCTTCTTCGAGCACCCATTCGGTACCACTACGAGAAGATTCCTTCGCGTAAACGACTTGGCCATTCACGCCCTTGGGTACATTGATCGTGCAGTTTTCAATTTGCTTGTTAATGTCGGTCAATTTTTGTTGTTCGACTCGCAGGGCTTCGTCGTCGTTATTGTTCTTGACTTTGGCGGCTTCGATGTCACTGTTAAATTTGACGAGTTCCTTGGCCTTCGTGATCTCTCTTAGTACTTTCAATTTGCTGATTGCAAGATCAATTGAGTTTTGTGCTTTGGCCAGATTTGTTTGAGCGCGTTCAACTGCAAAACTATCAGACTCAAGTGCAGGCTTGCTGATATAGCCCTTGCTGAATAGTTTAGTGCTGT
>JAHEAM010000588.1 GCA_024642765.1 Planctomycetaceae bacterium | reverse complement strand
GTTGGGGTTAACTGGAATCACCGAACTAAGGACATCACGATGAGCGAAAGCGATTCAAACGAGCTGCTAACAATCTGTGACACGATAGTGGAGGACGGGGAACTCTCGTACAGAGAAATTTACCAACTGGCAAAATGGCTTAACGAACATTCGGAAGCACGCAAGGAATGGCCGGGGTATGTTTTAGTAACTCCGTTGAAACATGCAATCGAGGACGGCAAAATCTCGAGTGATGAAGCCCGTCAAATTGGACGGGTGATTCAGGAAGTGCTTAGAGAACGGTCCATGCGTCTGTCAACACAGGTTGCAGAAAATGAAGAAGTGCCAGAAGGCAAAATTCAAATCACGTTTAATCCGAATAAAGCACAACTGCCAGTTACGCCACGCTCCTTTGAGATTCCATCGCGTTCAACGAAAGGACTGTTCTATGAAGTTGATCTTCGTGGACCTTCGTGCAATTGTCCCGACTTCAATGCCCACCGCAGAATGCTACCAGAAGGTGATTTGACTCGATGCTGCAAGCATATCTTGGACGCCTATGCTCAAGCAACGCCAGAGGGAGGCTACCCGTTATGGCTTGGCGCATTCATCAAGCATGCTTGGAAGCCACATCCCAAACAAAAATGGAAAGTCATCGAGGTAAATTCAAAACCTGTTTTAATATCGTCCGCGCCTAGCGAATGGGCTAACGTCTTTGCCCCATCTGAAAATGGCGATTATGACCGATTCGGATACAGTGTTTTTGATGAACGTTGGTCCTACAGAATTGCGCCGAACGGATGTGACGAAATCGCGATGGAGGTTGTCGCACTGACAATTAATTAAGGTAGTCAATGTGAAGATCCGATCCACGATTTGCATCATTGCAATTTTGCAATTGCTACCGCAACCGCTCTTGGCCTGGAACGCTCACGGTCACCGAGTCATTGCCTCAATCGCGTTTCTACGTCTGGCCCCTGCACGACGGTTGGCAATTGCAACCCGCATTCGGAATCATCCCAGGTGGCAACAAGACTTCGCCGACAACATGCCCGACGAAATCGATGCCGGCGACGACCAGACACCAGCCGAATGGATATTTCAAAAGGCGGCAGTCTGGCGGTGGGTTCGTTCGAAAGTCCGACCACGAGGAATTCGACAAACTATTCCTGCTGTGTGAACTCGAAATGGCAACCGCGTTAGAGAACGACGAATTTTTGCACGACGCGATCCGCTACGAATTCGTTGCCGACAATCTGGACGATGCGATTCTTGCCGTCCAGGCAGAGCGAGACGAAAACACTTGCCGACTTGAATTGACGGTCAGCGAGAAAGTGGCGCTGGGTCAGCGGTTGGAAAAACTCGAAAAGCCGAAAGCCAAAGAACGGCAACGGGAGGCGGGAAAAACGCATGGAAAAGGCCAGCCAAAGGTTAATAAAAAAAATATTAAGCTATCCACCAACGCCAACATGACTGACGCCAAGGCTGACGATCGAACCCGAAAAAGGTTACTAAAAAAAATACTAAGCTATCCACCAACGCCAACAAGACCGACGCCAAGGTTGGCGATCGAACCCGAATACCTTACTAAAAAAAATAGTAAGGTTTTCACCAACGCCAACATGACCGACGCCAAGGTAATGGCCGGCAAGATGTCTCCCAACGCGGCATTGATCAAGGCAGGCATCAGGGCGGCAGAATTGAGGCCAAAGATCCATACGAAGTCCTTATTGGCGTCCAGAAAAACAGTCTACGGGGTAGACAGTTCGGGCGAATTCAGGCGAATTCGGGCGAATTTGAAAACCATTCCACGTGGAAAAAACCGTGTTTTCTCGAAACGGATAGTAGGCCTGGGCCGATTAGGAAAGCTGTGCTCTGTCCCCTGAGCTACGGGGGTTAGTCACTTTTTGGATGCGACATAACCGGAACTATCTGTTCGTACCCTTTTCGGGATTTTGGTCAACGAAAAAGGCGCTGGGTGCGGAAACAACCAGCGGCCACAACGTTTCAACTGTTCCAGGGAGAAATGTCATGGCGAATCCGTATGCTACCAAAGGTCGCCCCTCCAAACCATATCCTCAAAATCCGCTTTTCGCCCACATCAACGGACAATAGTGTTGCAAGATTCGCGGCAAGAACTATGCGTTAGGCGTTTGGAATGACCCCAGTCGTCGCTGAAAAAGCACAATGAGGATTATGCGTTTTTGAAAGAGGTGATCAGCCCGACAGACACGTTTGAGGGAGGGCGTGTTGGCGACCTACGAGTATCTCGGGATCCTGCAAGACCGGCTTCAACAGGGCGAGGACCACAACCAACCAATACCGGTTCGATTAGTGTTTCGCTACCACGGAGACCGGCACTTGAATTGCCGGGTGAGATCTTCCGCAAGGTAAGCGCACAAGGAACTACATCCGCTCGTTACGACGGATTTCGGCGATTTCCCATCGGTGATCGGGGTTGGCTTTGAGCCAGCGGTCGGGGAGAAGTTCGACAAGTTCGCTGTCGGACGG
>JAHEAM010000587.1 GCA_024642765.1 Planctomycetaceae bacterium | reverse complement strand
AATTCATTTTCAGCTTGAGGCAAGACGCCTAGTCCCCCTCCCCCCATGCTTGCTGACCGGTCCAACACAAAAACAAATTTCGAACCGCTGATATCTTCCGCTCCGAATAATGCGATGTTGGTGGGTGGACCAACGCGTTGTCGCCCAGCGACTTCCTTTTGTTCGCGGGCTAATTGGTCCAACTGCTCGGGCGACATTTCGAATGATTTGCTATGCGCCGGGTTGAGTCGGTGCGTCATTTCTGTCGCCCCCATCGCTTCCACATCAATTGCCGGTCCCGGCGCGTCGAGACCAGCATCGGGTATTGCCTGCGGTAAATCGAGGGATTGTGGTAATTCGCTTGGGCGGGCATTCAAATCCGCAAAGTCCGTTTTGGTGGATTCTGCCGGTTCAGATTCGTAGTTTGTTGCAACCGAATTGACGGTGGCAAGAACAATTTGTCCTGCTCGATCAGCTTCGTCTCCACCACCAACATCGTTTTGCGTCATTGAAAGAGCAACGGCTAAAATGGCCAACAAAATGAAGTGCAATCCGAAACTCGATGCGATCGCGGGCCAAGATCGCTTGTTTTCCGTTGGTTCGGGTTTTGTTGGGAACATCAATTTTCCATTTCGTAGTGGGTCTGCTGTACCAAATTATAGCCTCAATCATGTTTCCGTCGAACGGCAACCTTTCGCGACGCGTTTCAACATGTAATAATAGAGTCTTTCCTTTCCCAATGATTTTGTTTGGTGTAAACCTCGAATGAATCGAACTCAAAAACCCTCTTGTTTGGTGTTGATATTCTCTTGTTTGTTTGTTTCCACTTTATTTGTGAACTCGAATTTATTTGGGCAACTTTTGCCTGAACAAGTCGCCGTGATTGCGGCCAGTGGGAACGGAGAGTCTGAAGAACTTGCCAAATATTACATGGAGAAACGTGGAGTTCCTGCCGACAATTTGCTTTTAGTTAAAGTTACTGATGAAAACAAAATTCCGCGGGCGGAATGGAAGGACTCGATTTCTGTTGAAATTGAAAAGTGGCTTGCCGAGAACAATCGCGCCACGAAGATCAAATGTCTTGTCACCGTTCGTGGCATACCATTGACAATCGACGCTGAATCGTTGGACGCGCCCAATGCGTTCCGTTCTTTTCTTGAAAATGAACGCCGAATTCGAGTTGAAAAGACTCGTACGGGGATGGACGCTGTTAAGAAAATTGGAGTTTCTGGCGAAATTCCTGCGGCGGATCCAAGTGTTGATGCCCTCAAGACGCGTCCTGAATGGGCAATCGAATTTGAAAATGTCGTCACTGATGCCCAAAAACGCATACAAGAAATGAATAGTGTCGACAAAGTCCAAGGGTCCAGCGAACTCGAAAATCGCGTGACGGTTCTAGCGGGTTCGAATCTAATTTTCACCACGCTCGATAAACAAACTAACCATGGCACGTCCAACGATCGCGCGTCAAACAACTATCACTTTCTCCGTGGACGAATCGCTACCTTGCAAGAAGCCATTGGACTTGCAGGTCAGTTGCCCCCGCAGAACGACGTCGATACTCTGATGTTGGCCTTGGTGGAACGAGCCAGTGGTTTGGTCGGCACAATCGAGTGGATTGATACCAACCTCGAGTCTATCAAAGAGGGCAAGACCGAAGCGGCCTTCGACTCAGAGTTGTCGCTAATCCTCTGGCGCGATCGAAACTATCGGCTGGATCGCTGGCAACCCAATTTCCTACGAACGTCACTCAAAGAGCTTTCGATTGGAATCGATTATCCAACTATAATGGTAGCGCGGGTTGATGCTCCAAAATGGGAAACATGCCGGAAGATGATCGACACTGCAATTGAAGTCGAAAAGGCTGGTGGGCTGCAAGGCACGGTCTATTTCGATGCACGCGGCATCAGCCCCCAAGATCCCCCTTCCCTCGAAAAACAAATTGAAATGGATTTGGCCGACGCCGCGCGCGAAATCAGCTTGTCTTCGACACTCAAGTTGAAGGCCAATAATGAACCGGCATTGTTTGCTGAAGGCGAATGTCCCGACGCAGTTCTTTATTGCGGCGGTTATTCGCTGGCGAAATATGTTGATGCTTTCGATTGGAAGCCCGGTGCAATTGGCTATCACTTATCAACCGTTGAAGCCATGGGCATGCACGAAAACGGCGCTACGACCTGGTGCCCGAGTCTATTGGAAGATGGTGTTGTTGCAACCATTGGAGCGGTCGAAGAATGCGGACTAGGTGCCTTGCCGAGGCCTGCAGGCTTCTTCAAGGCATTGGTCGATGGCCAAACGGTAGCGGAAGCCTTTTGGCAAAGCAATCCCTACTCGAGCTGGAATGTCATTCTGTTTGGCGACCCTCTTTATCGACCGTTTCCAAA
Source organism: Planctomycetaceae bacterium (assembly GCA_024642765.1). Classification (GTDB taxonomy): domain Bacteria; phylum Planctomycetota; class Planctomycetia; order Pirellulales; family Pirellulaceae; genus BJ22. Next base: position 128 of record JAHEAM010000587.1, on the reverse strand, counting down.
AAATAATCGCGACATTTATTTACCGACGCTTAGTGGCACCGCGACAATGTTTGCGATTTTTCAATGTGACAAATTCGCGAATTCTTAAAGCGAGTTTTTGAAAGGTTGCTTGTGAAACGCTGGGGAAC
>JAHEAM010000586.1 GCA_024642765.1 Planctomycetaceae bacterium | reverse complement strand
CACAGTTTTCTCGTTTTTTACGACAAACTGCCAAGCACTTTGAGAACCCTTTTTTTCTCCACATCTCCCACGCACTGCCCAAAATAAAATTTGAATTCCTTTTCTGTTGTCCAAAAAAAAATGAGCGTCAACTCTCGTTAACGCTCACCAAAATATCATGCCATGAAATAACAACGTGGCTTGTCAGATTCGAGTATAGCTCGCCAACAACTTGAATTGTCTCTGCACCCACGATTAATTCCAAAATCACTTCCTTCCTTTTTTGCCCAAATCAATTTCCCCGTCTTTGGAGAACACTGCAGGAATCGCGGTGGGATTTGAGAGAGCAACTGACTCGGGTGTGAAGAACGTCGAAACAATTGGAATCAAATACTTTCAAACTATCGACGGCCCAAATCGATATCGCCATTAAGCGTCCAGGAGTAAACCCAAAGGTCACCCGGGCTCACTGGCAAAGTGAAAGGTGAATTTATCGCAGTAGCGATAACAGGCTGAGTACCAGGCCCAACATTTGCAAACCGTCCTGTTCCACTGACAACGTGAAACGGAGCACTCCACACAGCACTAAACAAGTTGCCACCCAAAGGGATCAAGTTGACCGTGCCCCCACCTTCGAAGACAATCTGGTCTCCATTGGCTGCTGTGAATTGAAAATCGTAGGCTTCGAACTCAAGCACTAACGGATCACTTGTGGCCGAGGGAATGACGAGACCTGAGGTTGTCACTTTCCCCATATGAGTCGCTTTGCCCGCACCAGTCGTCAGCCCAGTTTCTGGCGAATAAATGGCGTTCTCGCCACTTGATTTAAATGGCACGACCTGAGCCAAACTGGGATGTGTCGTTATCAAAAAAATGCCGGCTGCAACCAAAGTCACAAATGAGTTTAGAATCTTCTTCATCTTTAAATACCTCAAAAAAAATGTAAAACCAAAACGCCTTTTATCTGTTTTTGGAACACCACAACTGAAATCAACGGTCGTTAAAAACCATCGATGACTTCAAACGTGTTGCAAATACCGCTTTCGAATTCTCCATAAATGAATATGAGACTTGGTTGCAGACTCTAGCCCATTCAGTGTGCGGTTGGATTAACGAAGTAGTGGTGAAAAAACGACGCGGAAAGCGACTAAAGTTGCGTGCCCAATTATCATGCGAAAATCGCTGACTAATCGTCTCAATTTTTTTTATTTTTTTAGGCAGAATGAAAATCTGCGTTTAGAGATAATACGCGACAGGTTTTCGTTTCGTATTTCCATTGAACCCACATGGCTAGGCTGTGAATTTTTTCGTGGTCAGTTGCGGGGGCAATTGAGAATCAGTAATTTGCCCGGCCTTCATGGAAATATTTGGTAAGCTCATTCAAATAGGACAACGACCAACAAAAAAAATCAGCGGTTAACCGTACTCGGTTATCGTTCAACGGCTGCCGCAAAGAGTCCGTTTGGATTCTCTTTTTAGATAAAACAAATGCGCACCGATTCCCAATACAAACTAGCGGCACCTATTATCTCGCTGAGGGCGGATAGGAAACCGAACTCATGTATCGGTTCGGGCATGATCTGCCGGAATTCGCTTAGTCCCAGCGCTCGATCGGCCTGAAGCTCGCATTATTGTTTCGATCTGAAAAAAAGAATGTTCCCAAAAAAGCAAATAAACGTCCGGGAGCTCTCAAGATTGACTCACGTTGCCCATTCAGGGCAGCGTAGATCATGTACCGGCACCGACTCATGTCGATTACAGTCCTACGCTTTCCTAAAATTGTTTATGTCAGTCGTTAAATGCGTTTGAAGATAGGGTTATCCAATTTAATAATTGAAGTAAACTAGCGGCTGCTGGAAATCCACTAATGTGGTAACAACACACCAATTCATATGCGAACGCTGCAATTATGGCTATCCCTATAACGTCTTGGGCTTTTGTCGTGTGGAAAATTTTTCTTTGCCAACCAGGATCTATTGTGTTCTGTTTATCTTCGTTTTGGTTTGGTCGAAGAACAAAGGAATCCGGTAGCGCCATGAGTTCCAACTCTCCAGTTTGTTTACGATTGATCGCCATTGCGTGCCTAGTTTCCCTGCAATTCGCTGCGACAACATTCGCGAAGGAAACAATACGAATTCGCGTTGCCTGTCTGGGTGACAGCATCACGGCTGGCGCACGAGTCGATGCGAATACCGAGTCCTACCCAGCTCGATTACAGCAGCTGCTGGATGATAAGTTCGAAGTCAAGAATTTTGGCACCGGCGGCGCGACTCTCATTAAGGCGGGTCGGCCCAACGTCTGGCAAAACCTCGAAGCAGTAGTGGAGTTCCAGCCAGATATTGTCGTCATCTCCCTCGGGACCAACGACACGGTGGGGGGCAACAGGAAGAATTGGGACCAAAACGAAAGCTTCGACGGCGATTATTCTGAGCTCATTGATGCATTGGCAGCGATCGCCACTAAACCGCAGATTGTGCTTTGCACGCCAACCGCAATGGTGCTCGAAACAAAAGGTCTT
>JAHEAM010000585.1 GCA_024642765.1 Planctomycetaceae bacterium | reverse complement strand
CTGGAAATTCTTGTAGCTTACCGTCTCTTGGGGCTTGGGTTGCATGTTGACCGATTCATACGGATTGTTGCTCATTTCAATTTTCTTTCGTTGAGATTACCCTGATGTCCATAACAAGAAATAACAAAATAAAAAACCGTTTGTACGTGATCATATTTGAAAGGACCGGCATCACAAACCACGAATTTGCGAAACCCTAGGTCGTTCCATAGGCATCTCAGGTCCTTCGAAATCATTCCGACTACGCTCGGGCAAACCAAAAATCCTAGATCTGGCGTCCGTGGAACGCTTCTTCATACACGGGTCCCAATACTTGGCTGCTGTAATAGAATCTGGCATTTGTCTACACGCCCCAACCATTTTGTCGAAGGAAACCCACTGCCTCTGGCAGCTTACAATCGGTCGTTCAAATATCCAGTATTTCGAATTTCCCTCTTGTAAACTGGAAATTAATAGTTAAGATCGGAAGCACGTTTTGTTCTACACGGAACACGAAAACGATTATTATCGACAGGGATTTGCGGCCGATTGCAGCCTTAACTGCTAAAGTGCTATGACGACAAAAAAAAGTAACTACGAAAACGAGACGCCATGGCTTGAGCCCAATGTTGTCTCGTTTTTTTGTGTCATGCCGATCGCGACGATTCATCCCGTAAACATTAAAACAATCAATGTTGAGGCAGGAGCATGGCAATTGTGACTCGAGAAAAACAAGTGAATTCGTCGACAATACAGATTAACAAACAACCTCCAGGTCTTTCGACTCTTTCGGTCCATGGCGGCGAGTTGCGGCAAAAAGCGTCGCATGCGTTAACAGATTCAATTGTTTGTGCTTCGACATATTCCTTCGAAAATACCGATGCCGTCATCGAGTACATCGTTCAGAAACAAGAGCGTGGCGAGTACGGCAGGTACGGCAATCCGAACGAGCGAACCGTCGAGAAAAAATTAGCGGCGATGGAAGGTACTGAACGTGCCGTCTTGTTCGCAAGTGGCATGGCGGCCCTAACAGGGTTGTTGATGGCGAAGTTGAACGCGGGTGATGAGATTATCTTTTTTGATGAGTGTTACCATCGAAGTCGCGAGTTTTGCGCGCGGGACCTTGCTCGATTCGGCGTCGTGACGCATCAAGTCAAAACGGGCGATTTCGCGGCAATGGAGGGAGCAATCAATGAACGAACCAAATTACTGGTTAGTGAATCGCCAACCAATCCACACCTGTCCATCATCGATCTTGAACAATTTGCGGCACTTGGAAAACGCTGCAATGTCGAAACATTGATCGACGCGACGCTCGCAACCCCGTTCAATATTCGTCCGGTCGACTACGGCATCAACTATGTCTTGCATTCGGCGACCAAGTATCTCGGTGGACATAACGATCTGTTAGCCGGTGTTGTCTTGGGTTCCGCCGAGTCCCTAGCAAGCGTCGAGCGGCTGCGCGGTATCATGGGTGGGATTAATTCGGCTCACAACTGCTATCTCTTGCAACGGGGCCTAAAGACGTTTCAACTGCGCATGCAGCGACACAATGAAAATGGTTTGGCGATTGCCAAATTTCTGGAGACGCACCCCGCGGTGGAACACGTTTACTATCCAGGCCTTGCCTCCCATCCCCAACATGAACTTGCGTCTCGCATGATGAAGGGATTCGGTGGCCTCGTGACCTTCGAACTCAAGGCAAAAGAATGGACGGCTGCTGCACGCGTTGTCGATGCCTGTCGCGTTTTTCGGATCGCCCCCAGCTTGGGCGGCGTTGAATCACTGATCGAACAACCGTTTGTGATGAGCTATTTCAATCTAACGGCAGACGAACGAAAAAAATTCGGTATCCCCGACAACATGATCCGAATCGCTGCCGGTATCGAGGATAGCGCAGACCTAATCACCGATCTCGAAGATGCACTTGAGGCACAGAGAGCGTAGGCTAACGCAGTCCGAAATAACATTCTCCGTCAAGAAATGCGTGGAACCGTGGTATCGACGGCAAGTCGAGTGGAGCAATCGCTTCTCGAGACTTGTCGTCGATCGTTTAGGGCATCAGGCAAACGAGCTAGTTTACAAAATTACAAGTTGTTCCTAAACAACTCCCAATTTTGTGGCGGACTAGCTGACTTGTGGGCCTTTGATTCGCGGAAGGGCGGTCAGTTTAGGCAAAATCATAGTCCAGTGTTTGAGCACAACAAAACCCTTAGGTGCCACGGGCATCCCTGTTTAGCGTCTTGCTCTCTCTCCGCTGAAGAGCATCCATTGACGCAAACCGTATTATCGCTTCATCGTTTCTGAAGCATTTTGTTTTGCCATGTGGGCCGGCTTCGCCCATTCGCTGGCTGGTTTGGTTTCACCGCTTCGGCCCTTTTGCACCATCGACTCGTAGCGTTGCTGGCAACTGGCACAACCACAATTGGCGTTGCCGCAGCAATTGCCGGTCAACACGCGGCCTTTGACTTCGCGAATATCACATCGCAAGACATTCCGCCATGTGCGAACGTATTCCGTA
>JAHEAM010000131.1 GCA_024642765.1 Planctomycetaceae bacterium | reverse complement strand
CAAAAAAAGGCACCGTTTTGGAACACGAAGAAACCATCGATTTGAACGATGCTCCTAAAGCAGTTCAAAAGGCAACAAAAAAATTATTCCCCAAATCAAAAGGAATCGTCGTCGAACGAAAAGTCATGATCTTCTATTCAATTGAGGCGATGGTGGGCGACGACGAAGAAGAGATCCTGTTGACGGGAACCGGTGTTGCCATCGATGTCGAAACGGATGACGAAGCAGACGAAGCAGACGAGGAGGACGATGATGATGGCGACGACGATGATGGCGACGACGATGATGGCGACGACGATGATGGCGACCACGCCAAAGCCAGCGATGGAAAACGCGATGGATCGAAAGCCAAAGCCTCAACAGAGGACGACGAAGACGAAGACGATGATGATGATGACGAAGACGACGACGACGATGGTGATGGAGACAACGAAGGCGTCTGAATTTTCAAGTCAACTTTGTCGGGTATGATTTGAAATACATTGAATATGAAACAGCCCGTTCGCTTTTACGACCGGGCTGTTTTTTTGACGTTGCCACTCTGTGTTGATGGCAGACTTTAGGGACTATTGAGGCGATTTCCATGCGAGTTTTAGTCGTCGAAGACTACAAGCCGATTCGCGATTCAATCGTGAAGGGCCTGCGCGAGGCCGACTACGCGGTCGATTGCGCTGATAACGGTCAAGACGGCTTGTGGTACGCCGAATCGCACCACTACGACGTTATCATCCTCGACCTCATGCTACCAAAGATCGATGGATTGACGATCTTGAAAAAAATTCGCGAAGCGGGCGCGAACACGAGCGTTTTGATTTTAACCGCCCGCGACGAAATCGAGGATCGCGTCGCAGGACTTGATGCGGGAGCCGATGACTATTTGACCAAACCCTTCGCCTTTGCCGAGTTGCTTGCCCGCGTGAAGACCCTGGTTCGCCGAAAGTACAGCGCGAAAAAGCCCGTGATTGAAATTGATGACTTGAAGATCGACACCGTTCGTCGGCAAGTCACTCGAAATGAAAAACCAATCGAATTGACGGCTCGCGAATATGTACTGCTCGAATACCTGGCCATGCGAGCCGGAGAATGCGTTTCGCGAACGGATATTTGGGCGCATGTTTACGATTTTCACGACGATCTGCAAAGCAATGTTGTCGATGTTTACATTGGTTACTTGCGCAAAAAAATCGAAACCGAGGATTCGCCGAAGTTGATTCACACGCGGCGCGGTCTTGGTTATGTGTTAGGAGAATCACTTTAATGCGATCTCTACAAACGACACTCATGCTCTGGATCGGGACGACGATCGCTGCGATTTTGATCGTCGCCGGTGCCGTAATCTATTGGGCCGTTTACCGTGCCTTGCTCGACCAATTTGATGGCTCCCTGGACCGGACTGGGCGGACGTTGGCGGCACTCATTGAAACCGATGGAGAGCACCTCGAATCCGAAGCCGGCGATCACGACTTGTCGCAGTTTTCTACAAATGAATACCCAGAGTATTATCAAATTTTCGGTTCCAATGGAGTCATTCTGGAATCATCGACCTCACTCAATGGACAGACGCTACCGTATGAACCGAACCGCAGTGAAAAAACTCGTTTTGAATTCGCATTGCTGAAAAACGGACACAATGTCCGCACCGCAACCTTGAATTTTGTGCCGCGGTTGGAACATGCAGAGGACGCGCACGGCGCAGTGGGAAATGACGTGTCGGATCGCAATCAGGCAGCTCTGACGCTTGTCGTCGCACACGATACCACCGAGTTAAACGGAACTTTGTCGCGCATCGCCTGGTTGATTGTGGTTGTGACTGCCACCACGATTTTGTTAGGACTGGTCTCTGCAGCCTGGGTTGCCAAGCGGGGCCTGCGCCCATTGCGAGCAGCCGTTGATGACATCGCCCGAATCGATGGCAAACACCTCGACGTTCGCCTTGATCTAAACCAAGCCCCCAGCGAAGTCCAACCTACCATCGCGGCGCTCAATCAAATGCTGGATCGACTCAAGGAAACATTTCAACGCGAGCGCGAATTTTCAGCCAACGTCGCTCACGAACTGCGAACACCTTTGGCTGGTTTGAAAAGCACGATCGAAGTTGCCGTTTCACAAGAACGCAACACCAATGAATACATGCATTCTTTCAACGAATGCCTTACGATTTGCGACGAAACCGAAACGATCATTGCGAACCTGTTCACGCTTTCGCGCGTTGATTCCGGAAAGTGTGCCGTAACTAACGAACATGTCGTATTGCCTCAGCTAATTCGCGACACCTGGAGCTCGTTTGCTCAAACCGCCGACACTCGAAGCATTTCATTGCATTTGGAGATGGACGAGTCGCTCGAATTCGAAACCGACCCAGAGAAAATGCGGCTTGTCTTGCGGAACCTTTTTGATAACGCGATTTCCTACTCGCCCAATGGAACCAACATTTATACAGCATGCAATCAGCAGGCAGACCTGGCCGTCATTCAGATTACCAACACTGCCTCCTCCAAACTCAATAACGCTGACATCTCACATGTCTTTGAACGATTCTGGCGCGGCGACAAATCACGCAGCCAAACGGGCCAACATAGCGGCTTGGGCCTTGCCCTTTGTCGTTCACTAATCGAACTTTTAGGGGGCTCGATAGACGTAAGCGTCAGTAGCGACAATCGCTTCACCGCCAGCGTCAACTTGCCCAACAAATCGTCCAAGTCGTGAGACCGCGTCGATTCATTTCGTTTTTAGATCTACGCAAATAACTTCGTTATCATTGCGCGCAAAAATTCTCCCGTGCGAAAACGCGGGATGAGCCCAGAGAACCTTTCGCCCCCTGGCAGCACCCGTTGCCTCAAGCACCTTGGCTTTTGCCATTTCTTGATATCCCTCTGGCGTGAACTTCGCGATTGCCAAGTTTCCTTCATCGTCAAACACGAAGTACTTATCCTCATTTTCAACGATGAACAATGTCGCAAACTCCAGCGGCTTCTTTGCCATAAACGTCTCGTTGTCCCAGACCCACGAACCGTCGTCCCAACGCGTGCAGCGCATCACACCATCTCCTGTCACTCCATACACGAGCCCGTCCTTAACGACCGAAGTCGTCATTAAACTGTTCAGCGATTTTTCGTGACGTGGATCAACCTTGTAGGTACTGTAGAGTTCGCGAACACTCGGAGGATTAGAACTAATTTCAAGCATCAATGTGCCACGATAATACTCACTGATCAAAAATTGGTTGCCGATGATTCGGGGCGTCACAATTGTTGTTGCAGCGGCTTGTTCTTTCTCGTCTGGAAACTTGTGATGCCAATAGTGTTCGCCCGTTTCTGGATTAAGAGAATCAATGCCATCGCCATGCCACATCAATAACTGCCGTTCACCATCGTGTTCGTAAATCGTAAGCGGTGCGTAGGCAATGTCTGAAGAAGTCAGAGCCTTCCACAATTCCTTTCCTGTTTGCTTGTCAAAACAAACAACCGCCGAGCCTTCACCTCCGCAAGGAACCAATAACCGAGGTCCATCAACGATGGGATGCGAAGCGTATCCCCAGGGCGGGGCTCGCGTACCATATTCTGCTATTAATTTCTTCTGCCAAACAACGCTACCGTCATCGATCCTGAAACACATCAAATCGCCCATCGCTCCCAACGTATACACGCCGTCTCCATCAACTGTCGGCGTGCAGCGAGGACCTGTTGGATACGCAATCTTGTAAGGACAGTCATAGCCGTGCTCCCACAACGTCGCTCCGGTAGTCGCATCAAGACAAACGACGCGTTCGCCACCAGGTACTTCCCCCCTCTTGCGAATATCATTTTCAACTTCTTTACCAATTCCTTCGTCTTTGGTTCTATCCATAATGAAGAGCCGGTTCCCCACCACACTCGGCCCCGTATAGCCAGGCCCGATTGGTACTCGCCAAACTACATTTGGCCCACTCTCCCCAAAGTTATCGAGCATTCCCGTTTCACGCCAAACGCCGTCCATCTTGGCACCCATCCATTGCGGCCAATCGTGAATTGGGTCAGTTTCCTGTTGCGCGAAACAGCGACAACTTTCGAACGACCAGAACCAAGCCAACAAAAAAACTACAAGTAACTTTACGACAAACAATCGCTTCAATTTCCGTGACATAACCAGCCCAATTCCTATTAAAACCGCTTGACGTTTCTTTCGTGTATCATAGGGGAATACTCGCGTTTACTCTAATCAGTTTCAAAGGAAAACGGCATGTTCGCACTTGAAAAAAAATCGTTTTGGATGTTGTTAGGAGCCATTATTGTCATGGCATCGGGTGCTGCCGTTTGGAAACCCTTCGACGAGTACAAAAGCGGCATCGTTTGGCCCGAGCCGCCTATCATCAATCCCGGCAATGAACTGCACGCCCCCTCCGATGCAATCGTCCTATTCAATGGCAAAGACCTTTCGGCATTCGAAAACGGCGAAAAGTGGCTTATCGAAGACGGTTACGCTCAAGTCCAAGGTAGCGGCATCACAACCAAACAGCCTTTCGGTAGCTGCCAACTCCACGTCGAATTCGCCACGCCCGAAGAAGTCAAAGGCGATGGCCAAGGGCGTGGCAACAGTGGAATTTACCTGATGGGAAAGTATGAAGTCCAAATTCTTGATTCCTACAAAAACAAAACCTATTTCGATGGTCAATGTGGTGCGGTTTACAAACAACAACCGCCCACAGTTAACGCCTGCCGCAAGCCGGGCGAATGGCAGAGCTATGACATCATCTTCGAGGCTCCCGAGTTCAATAAAGACGGAACGCTGAAGACCGCCGCATTTGTCACGGTTCTGCAAAATGGAGTGCTGTTACACAATCACCTGGAACTCCAAGGCGGAACGTTTTGGGACCAACCTCCCCACTACGAATCACATGCAGCCAAGTTACCATTGCACATCCAAGACCACGGCAATCCCACTCGCTTTCGCAACATCTGGATTCGCGAGAACATTAATCCACTCGTTGGCACTCTGCCAGAGAAAAAAGAAGAAGCCAAGGGCTCACTGTAAGCATGCGATAACTTGGAACGAATCGATCGCCAACTTGAATTCTTCATTCAGAAACAAACCCATTTTGGCCGCAGGTTGCTGAACGAGGTTCTACTTTTGGCAATCGAATCGTCAACATTATCCTGACGACTTTGCCGTTTATGCAATTCCAATAATAAATGAACCTGCGCCTAAACCATAAGTGCCAGGATTTTCGATTTTTTCTAACGACTTGTTGCGCTAGATTTTAATGCGTTAAAATACTCCAACGATTCGAAACTTTTCTTCACACTTTGGGAAACACAACTCATGGGACTGATTCAAGAATTCAAAGACTTCGCGATGCGCGGCAATGTTGTCGACATGGCAGTCGGCATCGTAATTGGCGCTGGATTTAGCGGCGTGGTCAATTCGTTTGTCGAAAAGATTATTATGCCAGTAATTGGTCTTTTGGGCGGGACCGACTTTTCAAAGTTTGATCAACAAATTGGCGGTAATGCCGAAAAACCGATAATGCTTGGCGTCGGTTCATTTGCTACCGCACTGATTCAGTTCCTGATCGTTGCGTTTGCAATCTTTATGGTTATCAAAATGATGAATACAATGAAGGCTCGATTTGAAAAGGCCCAAGAGGCAGCACCGCCTGCCCCACCAGCAGAAGACATTGTCTTGTTGCGAGAAATTCGCGACTCATTGAAATCTCGCTAAACCAACACCGTAACAGTGGCAGTCTAACAACGATTCGTCACGCCCAAACAAATATTCGGCTGCACGTTGCCCCAGCCGCAAAAACTCCAGGGTGCAAATACACTTCCCGGTGTCGACCACTAAACTCTCATAGGCTTTGAAGCTGCGATCGGCTGCCAATCCTGTGTCTGTTGCGGAACTACATCGACGTGGACAACGCGTTCAATTTCGGATGCCGAATAGCCTCGATCAACCATCTGCAATTTCAATTGAACTTCGTAGTATTGCTTGCTGGTCACTTCGATCATCTTCATGATCCGGCAAATCGCGACCGCCGCCATTGGCAACCCAAAAACAATCGCAACAATTTGTACCTTTTCCATACTTCACCCTAAAAATGCGTTGCAATTGATGTGCCTGACTTTATTCGCCGCATACAATCAATTCTTGGTAATCGTCTAAAAATTTCAATTCATATGTCCAAGTTAAGTGACTCCTGTAGCGAGCCTAGAGTTGATTTGCGTCTAAAGCCAAGCAACGTTTCGACAGAAATAAAGTTATTCGAATGCAAAAATTGTTCACCTTCCTATTGAGTGCGTTCCTGCCTCTGGTTGTACCTATGTATGGATTGGCACAAGAAAATGCCCCTGCAGCGAATGCCACTCCTGTCCAGGTCGATCTCTCAGCCCGCGTTGAACATCTGGAGAGTCGCGTTGCCCTTCTTGAGAAAATCCTATTTGCAACATCAACGCTCTCAGTGTTCGAAGCGGAACGTCGATTGAAAGATGCCGAGTTGCAATTGAAAGAACGTCGAGATCTATTTCTCAAAGGTCGTTTGGCCGATTCCGTCTGGCGGCAAGACCAATTGCAGGTCGATATCCTGAAACGCGAACTGGCAATCGCTCATACTGCTTACGCGCAGAAATCCAATCTAATGGAAATCGAAGTCCTCCAGGCCAAACAAAATCTTGCCAATGCTGAATCGCGACTCACGCGTTCTCAAAACTTGGCCAACCGAGGTTACGCAACTCTAACTCAGGTCCAACAGGATCAACGCCTAGTTGAATTGCAACGCCTTCAATTAGAAACGGCTCAACTGAAATTGAAAGCCGCGGAAGAAATGGAGTCACTAGAGAATAAGACTCAAAATGAAGAAAAATCCAGCCCGGCAATTAACGAAAAAGCAAAATAGAATCGGTCGAAAACGGAAGCTTGTGGCAGTGACGTTCCACAATTGAGGCAAAATGGATATTCTCAACGTCGGGGCAAGTTGCTAAGATAAACAACCTGCTTTGTAACGAAACCATTAATGGCCGAGTGGCGGAACTGGCAGACGCGCTAGATTTAGGATCTAGTACCGCAAGGTGTGCAGGTTCGATTCCTGTCTCGGCTACTGGGCGGTATCTTGTGTGAATTCGTAGACTCACAAGTGCCGCTTTTTTCGTGGTTTTGGCTGAAACCGTTCTCTGCCGTTCTTCCCGATTCTGGCATGTGCGTTGTACGTTTTTGTGTACGCGGTTTTTCGTCCGGTCCCGATGCATCAAAATTGATACGACGTCTTAACGACGAATAGGATCTGAAAATGAGCAAAGAATTAAACAACGGCGAAAAACATCCAACTTGGGTTCAAGAATTAGAAAAGTCTTTTGGCGGAGCGAATCAGACCGCTTTCGGGACCGCGGTTTTTTACCAACTAACCATTGCCGAAACGGTCGATGTCGAACAACTTGCTCGGAAGTGGTACCAGTTCTTCTGCGGTCCGTCTTGGGAAAAGCTTGGCGCGGATAGCTGGCTTGGGACTTGGAAACGAGTCGACTTGGCTTCAAACAAGTCTAGAACGCTTTTGGACGAATTGGCCAATCTTGAGGATCATGAAGCTAGGCGAAGCGCTGCGACGATGCTGGAAGGGCACGAAGATCCTTCAACAGCTAAAAAGGTATTGTCGCAGGTAATGGACGACCCTGCCGTGGAAGAACGGCGGATTTACAAAATTGGTGATGGCGGCGCAATGTCCGGAATTTTGATAGTTTGCCAGCGTAATAAAAACGAATTTGCATTTCTAACATTTTTGTTGGATTAGTTCGATTCGCAACAAAGTTCTACATGAACCAACGCGGAATTCGTTACTCAACTAGCAAGAACAAGTCGATCACGAACCAAATAAATCCTGTATCCTAAAGCCAATTTCGAGTACAGCTGGAACGCCCTAAAAACACTTGCCAGCAACTTGCCGTATTCTAAACCTTAGACTCATGGAGTTCAGCAGTTCCGGCAATCTTCATCAGAAAATAACGCATTCCTCTCGACGTTTCGGCAAACTGAAACAAAGTTCCATTGGGTGCCATCAGCGACCGCACAAAAATGAGCGATCCTCGATTTTCACCGGCAAGAGGTTCAGCCAATTCAACCAGTAGTTTAGAAACCAAGTTTTTATTAGGACCCGTTGTTGCCGGCAGCGCTTATTGAGTAAGCTAGTTGATAATAATCCCGCTATTTGGGAGTTGCAAAATCCTATGGCCGCAGTCGGAACGATACTAGGGAAATATTGTCACATGGGGAAAATCAAATTGGGCAAATTGATTTTGCTATTATTACTGGCAACGGTAATTGAACGACCAAGCAATCTGTTGGCTAGACCACAAAACTCATTCAATAGACCGTCGATAACGCAAGAAAATCAGGCCCGACAGTTTATTACACACCTCTATCAGGAGTATTACCTTAGATTTCCTAGCGCTGCGGAAGTTGACGTTTGGATGCGTGGTTTCCGACAGGGACAAACCATGGAACAACTCCATGCCGCATTTCTCGGAAGCGATGAATATTATGCCAAGAATGGAAGGAACGATCGAAATTGGCTTAACGGAATGTTTCTAACGGTAAGCAATCACCAGCCCAGTCAGGCCGATTGGAATTACTGGGGGAATCGACTGCGTCAGCTAAACGGCGACCGCCGCCTACTCGCCAGTGAATTTCTGCGTTCACAAATGGGGGGAGCTTCGTCTGGACCTAACTACGACCCATCGTACGGAACGCTTCCAAATCTACCAACGTATGCAAATCTGCCAACACAACTAGTAACTAGTTCCCAACAACTTGCTCAAAGTGTTCGGAGTGAGTTTACCGGTTGGCGAGGGACTGTGATGCAATTACAGGCCAACAATCTGTTGACTTTAGCACAACAAAATAAGTCGTATTTTATCAATGCAAGTCGCGATCCGTCTGCCGCCCAGTCTGCGTTGAGGCAAATCAGCGCTGCGGTGCAGGGCTTGAACGGTCAATTCCAAACCGTTTCTGGTGCCTCGAACTCCCGTTATTATTTTGACCAGATCACTAGGATTCAGCGAGCATTGACTGATGGCTTGCCAACAGGTGGCTCCGTCAACGGCCCGACATACCTACCGGCATATCCGCCAACCCAACTTGAAAGCCTTTCTAATCAGGAATCGCGACGGATCGCAAAAGCCGCGGACCGACTTTTGGACCGCCTGAAACAGGCTTATT
>JAHEAM010000130.1 GCA_024642765.1 Planctomycetaceae bacterium | reverse complement strand
CGGTAGTGATTTCCGACAAGGATGCAGACATGGCAAAATGCATCTCGCGAGTCGCCGAGCGAGCTGGCCGCGCTGTCGCGCGAGCAATCGGCAAGCGGCAACAAAAACGCGCTCGTCATCTGATTGGTCCTACCCAAAGTGAGGACTTAGACAACCAACCAACGCAATCATCACAGGAGCCTTTATTTTGGCAGAAAAGTCATTGACATTCTCAAATACCAGCATCGACCCGTCGAGTGTCGAAACTATACGAAACATGGGAAAAAACGCGCAAACGATTCATCAAAATACGATGCGACTCCCATGTTCGGCTTCTCTTGCCGCCGACGCCTTATTGGCCAACGCATTGAAGCGGATAGGACACGACTGAATTGCTCACGGCGGATGAGACATCTCACGGTTTTCGAATTTACGACTATTTGCAATTCTTGGCTGACCTGCGACGACAGCTGTCGCGGTCATCTTTCAGTTGCATTTAGACAATCAAAATGGCGAATGAACTCGCTACGAACGTTTCGCTGGCGAATTTCGCAAGGCAGTTATGAAATCGAATAGGACAGCAAAGCAGCCCTTTTATAAGCAAATTTAAGCTATAGAATCTTGCATACACTATCGACTTCAAGTCATGCCTCATACAAAAAAGCTGACTTGCCATCTGGAGCATCAAGTTGGCAAAAAATGGAGGCAGTCCACTTCCCTATGTGGGGAAGTTCCTATTGATTTAGATGACTCAACTTATCAACACGAAAAATATTCATGACGATCCAAGTCGACTCCAACAATCACGAGGATGATGGCAAGCTCACTGAGTCGAAAATCCTTAAGATATTGACACGAATCGGGCTGCAGCTCGATATCCCCATCGACCCTTCGGACGCCCAAACAACAGACCAGTCGGAACTAAACAGGGATCCACTGGGCCAGTTAATCCGTAGCGCGCTTCAGGCCGGCATCATACTTAGCGAGATTCGGATCGAAAGTGCTATTGAAGCAATCGGCACAGTCCAAGAGCGGCATCCGGTTGTGTTGGCCCTTGCTGATGGGACGTTTGTAATCCTGGAGAAAATTCAAGGCCGAAAGATCGAATCCGCGATGATTGCAGCACGCGTCGAAGCAAAAACGATCAAGAGTCGTGTTCTCACGAGACTGCTCCACCAGAATCCCGTGCCTCGAATACTGGTCGCCAAAAAACAATTTGAATGTGAGTCGATCTCAGCGGCAACGACGCACCAACATCATGGTCATCACCCACCTCATCCTACGCCACTGCGCAGGTTCTTGGGTCTGCTGAATTTAGAGCGGCGCGATGTTTGGTTGGTAGTCTTGTTCGCATTCGTTTCTGGCATCTTGGCGTTAGCAACGCCGTTGGCAATTGAGTCACTGGTCAATGTGGTTAGCTGGGGGACTCAACTGCAACCACTATTCGTTCTCGGTGCGATGCTCCTGACTTGTTTGGGCATCGCGGGGGTGCTGAAGCTCCTGCAAACTATTGTGGTCGAGCTAATTCAACGCCGACAGTTCGTACGGATCGTCAGTGATTTATCGCATCGGTTTCCACGGGCGAACCTTGCATCGTTGCAAGAGGAATACCCTCGTGAACTTGCGAACCGAGTCTTCGACATCATGACGATTCAAAAGGCAACTGCCGTACTGTTGCTCGATGGCGTCTCGATCGTCTTGACGACCATGCTAGGCATGACGCTGTTAGCATTTTATCACCCATTCTTGTTGGGATTTGACATTGTCTTGTTGATTTCAATGCTCTCAATCACTTGGGTTTTGGGACGTGGCGGAATTCGCACCTCGATCGAGGAGTCGATCGCCAAGTATCGAGTTGCCCACTGGTTGCAAGACGTCATCGCACAGCCATCCATTTTTAAAATAAGTGGAGGTGAAAGGTTAGCTATTCAGCGAGCCGACCAGTTAACGGCTCAGTACATTAAGGCCCGGCAACGCCAGTTTCGTGTCGTTATTCGTCAGGTCGGATTCGCAATCGCTCTCCAGGTGGTCGCTTCAACGTCGGTTTTGGCTCTCGGCGGTTGGCTCGTCATTCAAGGATCGCTGACGCTGGGACAACTTGTAGCGAGCGAGTTGATTATCACGGTCGTTGTAGGCGCGTTCGCGAAGGCCGGTAAGTCACTGGAAAAGTTTTATGACTTGATGGCAGGCGTCGATAAAGTCGGCCACTTGATCGATGTGCAGGTGGATCGGCGCATGGAACTGGGCAGGCTGTCGGATGGCCCAGCCGAAGTCCGCTGGGGTGATCTACTTTTTCAATCGGCAACACACCAATCACAGATTCACAGGACGAATATCGTTCCAGGCAGTCGTGTCGCGATAGTGGGCGACGACGTTGCGGGCCGAACGAACTTAGCAAAAACACTTGCGGGTTTGACCCGACCATCGTCTGGGATCGTGCAAATCGCTGGCCTCGATTCAGCAGAGGCTGCTGCCAGTGGCGAAGGACGCTTAGTCGCCTATGCCGGCGGCAACGATATTTTCCACGGTACCATTCGAGAGAACATTGACTTAGGCCGCTCAGGCATCAGTTATCAATGCGTTCGCGAGGCAACTGAGGTCGTGGGACTATCAGACTCTATCATACAATTGACAGATGGCCTCCAAACGAAACTTCAAACCGGGGGACATCCGTTATCGCCGATCGACGTGACTGGTTTGATTTTTGCGAGAGCGATCGTGACTCAGCCAAAACTAGTCATTGTCGATCGTTTACTGGATGAACTCGGTGCCAAAATGCGAGACAATGTGTGGCAAGCATTGACGAAGGTCGACGCGCCTTGGACATTGATCGTGGTAACCGATCGCCCTGATATTGCAGCGCTCTGTCAAGTTCAAATCGATGTTAAGAATACAAGCCCATGATTACCGACCACCGCAATACTGATGATTTTCCAACGATGCAAATGGTTCGCACCGGGCGCTGGGTGCGTTTCTTCGGAAAACTAACGTTTCTTTTCTTGATCGTTTCCGTTGTTGCCATGATCTTTGTACCTTGGCGACAAACGGCTCGCGGAACGGGAATGGTCGTTGCCTTGGATCCTCAAGAGCGGCCACAACCGGTTCGCAGTCCCTCCAAGGGCGTCATTAGCTATGTTAAACCAGGACTTCGGGAGGGTAGCTTCGTGGAAGAGGGCGAGCTTGTGCTGAAACTCGCGCCCTTCTCCATCGATGGAGTCTCTCAGATTGAAACGCAGATTATAGCGATGGAGTCGAAGGAATCGGCGGCACTTTCGAATCTGGAAGTCGCCAAGCAAGCTGTCGAACTGCAGGAAAGCGGCGGCAATAGCCTGACCGCCTCACTCAAACAGGACTTGGAAGCCGCCAAACAAAAATGGGAACAGGCCCGGAATGGAGTTACTTCGGAGGAGGCTGATTTAGAAGATAAACGCAATCAGTTACGCATCGCTGAACAGGTCGCGGAGCGCGGGCTGGTTTCTAAAGAAGAATTGTTCAGTAAAAAGCGAGCAGTCGACTCCCAGATTGCGAAAGTTCAGAAGGCTCAAAACGCGGTACACGAATTATCAGCGACATTGATTTCTAAAGAGGAGGAGATTGAGTCAAAGCTACAAGACATCGCGATCAAGAACCGCAGCGCTGAACAAAAAGTGCTTGAGGCTATGCAAAAAATCAACACAATCGAAAAAGAAATTCTCGACTTGAGAAACAAACGCGGTGAGTTGGATCGTTTGGAAATTCGTGCCCCACGCTCAGGCCGGATTCAAGAGTGGTTCGGTGTCGAGGGCAGTGATACTGTCAAAGAAGGCGACCAACTTTTTGTGATCGTTCCCGACACGGACGCATTGTCAATAGAAATGAAAATCAGCGGCAACGACATGCCTCTGATTCATGAAGGCGACCGCGTTCGCTTGCAGTTTGAGGGCTGGCCATCAGTGCAAACCGTCGGTTGGCCGTCTGTGGCCCTCGGCACGTTCGGAGGAAAAGTTAACCGAATCTTTCCAACGGATGACGCCAATGGCAATTTTCGGGTACTGGTCACTCCGGATAATCATTTTTTTCGGGATAAAGGGTGGCCTGACGACCGATATTTGAGACAGGGTGTCCGCGCAAATGGTTGGGTATTATTAAAGCAAGTCCCATTAGGCTACGAAATATGGCGTCAATTGAATGGATTTCCACCGGTTATCGCCGACGAAGAACCTGGCAAGGACAAAGAAAAGAGCAGCAAAGTAAAGCTTCCGAAAATCTAGGGGCGACCTGGTCGCAAAAAATTTTAATCATCGTTTTTGCTGCGCTGCATTCGCTGGGTTGTGCTGCAACTGATTTCCAACCGGCGGCAAAATTACGCCCGGATGTCGAAACAATCTCCGCAAAAAAAACTCTTTCTTCTGCAGCGGCAGCGCCGTCTGTTGCATTGGCGACTTACATTTCCTCCGCTCAGGAGGAATCTTTAGAATCCGACAGTTCTTTGAACAAGGAAACCCCTGCCAAAGATTTCCAAGACAATGCTAGCAACGGCTCGAATAACGGCCGCACCGAAACGCAACCACTGAAAACGGACACTGAAAATGCCGAACAAAATGGCAATCGCGACATTGCCAGTGAAGAACAACCAGGTGAAGAACCGCTAAATCTCGCCGATGTTGTCGCAAGTCTTTACCGTTCCTATCCCGATATCCTCCGGGCTCGCCAACAACCCGGCCTGGTTAACGGCGAGTTGATTTCTGCTTCCGGAGCCTACGATACCAAACTTGGTGCGTTCTCCCTTTCTGAGCCAATGGGGTTTTACCAAAACTATCGAAATGGCCTCAAGCTCGCGCGTCAGACGTGGTGGGGCGGCTACGTCGAAGCGGGGTACCGCATCGGCCGCGGCTTCTACCAACCCTGGTACAAAGAACGCCAGACCGATGACGCGGGTGAATTCAAAGTCGCCTTTGCTCAGCCACTCTTGCAGGGGCGAGCGATCGATCCACAGCGCGTCGCGGTTTTTCAATCCCGACTCGCACAACAGGCGGCCGAGCCTATCATCCAACAAGCGATATTGGATATTTCGCGAGACGCCACAACTACCTATTGGGAATGGGTCGCGGCCGGCTCCAATTTGGAAGCACAAATTGAACTCTTAGAGTTGGCCGAAATTCGTGGTAAACAGTTCGAAGCGGGTGTTAAAGCGGGTAAGTTCCCTGAAATTGACTTGATTCTAAATCAGCAATTAATCGCAGAACGTCGTGCGAAACGATTCGAGGCCGAACAAAAATTACGGGCCAAGTCATTCAAGCTCGCGTTGTATCTTCGCAACGAAAGCGGTCAACCGATGGTGCCTGAAGACTCATGGCTGCCCGGTCGTTTCCCTATCATCCAACCGCAACCGCCGACCGATATCGACATGGAATTGACTACCGCGCTCACTCGCAGACCAGAGCCAAAGCTTCTTAATCTTGAAATCGGCAGCATCCAATTCGACCGGCAACTGGCCTGCAATCAACTGTTGCCTCGCTTCGATTTCGTCACGGAAGCTTCGCAGGATATGGGGGCACCTGCCACTTCCTCCGACGACAAAGGACTGTTCGAGTTGATGATCGGTGTCACTAGCGATGTACCGATTCAACGCCGCAAAGCACGCGGAAAAATTCAGTCCACAAACGCCAAAATCATTCAAACCAATGAAAAACTAAGACTGACCCAAGACAAAATTGCCGCGGAACTACGAACTGCATCCAATGCGTTGCTGCTCGCCGGCCAAGTTGTCGAGCAAACAGAAATCGCCTTGAGAGCAAGCGTTGAAACCGTCGCACGGTATCGATTCGCGTTCGAAAAAGGCAAAATCGACTTGATCTATTTGAACCTTTTGGAAACGAAGGCAAACGAAACCGAGGTCAAACTCATCGACGCCCAACGTGCTTGGTTCGTGGCATTGGCTGAATTGCAAATCGCCTTGGGACTGGATCCGCTTGAACAAGCGATGACGATCTCAGCACTGCCCTTGAGCAATATGCCAGGCCCCGGCAACCTACCTGAACCCGCTGACTTCGATTCAGAGATTTTTCAAGGTGAATAGCCGACTACGGATTTCAGGTCCTTGTATCAAGTCGCCAATGATTCACCATTTTCCGACTCTTTGTTTCCCAACTCAGAAGACGGTTCTGCTTTCGAGATACCGTTGTCAATTGTAAGTAAGGCTTTCGCGATACGACGAGTCAAGTTATTGATTCTCCGCAAGTTTTCGAGCAACCCTGTTTCGACTTGAAAAGCCGCGACGCGATTTGGATCGGCAGAGGCGAGACGTTGTGCGAGATGCGTGGTTGCTTTTTCCGCTAGACCGTTCACCACGGCCTTGCTTTCCACAGCTTCTTTCGCCGCTACCAAATCTTTATCGCGAAGCGCATCTACAACCCGATCCAAAGCCCATAAAATTCTTTCGTGAACCGGGCGCAACACCTCTACCGTGGTAGAACTCATGAGCACCCCTCGTGCCATTCGTTTTCTGGCGTCAGCTAATAAGTCATTTTCAATGACATCGCCAATATTCTCCAAGTAATTAGCGATACTGATGTACGAACTAAGTTGTTGAGGCAATGGATTGACCAAGTTCTTTTGAGCAAGATTTCGAAGATAGAGCACGATCAAGCTGTACAACGCGTCGACATCGTCGTCGTCTCTTTTGAGCTCCTGCACCTCTTGCGGCGAACCTCTTGAGACGACGGATAATGTCCGTTGTAACATGACTCGATTCATCTCCGCCAATCGAACAAGCTCAAGTCGAACATGGTCAAGCGCCAAAGCCGGTTGTTCCAAAAACAGCTCGTCGAGATATCTTGCTTGAATTCCTATCGGCTCTGTACGTTTGGGAACGAGCCAATCCGCCAGCTTTGCCAATGGGCCAGTAAACCAAATGAACAGCAGCGCGTTACCAACATTGAAAATCGTGTGCGCATTGGCGATTTGGCGAGGTGTATCAGCAGCGATTCGCTCAGACGCTTCTAGACCTATAGAAACAGGCGAGACGCTTCGGATCAATTCGGCAAACTGAGCGATAAAAAACATCCACAGCACAACTCCTGCAACATTAAACAACACATGAATCCAGGCAGCTTGAATCGCTTCACGCGATCGCCCTAATGCGGAGATGACTACCGTCACACAGGTTCCGATATTGGCACCAAAGCACAATCCGATCCCTGACTCGAGGGAAATCAGACCTTGACTAGCCAAGACGATTACGATTCCAGTAGTTGCCGAAGAACTCTGCACGATTGCTGTAAAAATCAGCCCAATTGCGATAGCCAATAGCGGGTGCTGCAGTTGCTGTAACATGTTGAGAAACGGTGGCCAACGTTGCATTGGAATGGTCGCATTGCTCATCAATTCCATGCCGAAAAAAATCAGCCCCAGACCCATCAATGCCATGCCCCACTGTTTGACTTTTTCGTTTGCGGCAACAATGTCCGCGAGAAAACCAACTGTGATCATCAACAATCCATATTTGTATATTTGAAAGGCAATGATTTGGGCTGTGATTGTCGTGCCGATGTTGGCGCCGATAATCACGCCGATGGATTGACTGAGGTTAAGCAACCCTGCTGAGATAAAACCAACAACCAAAACAGTCGTGACCGAGGAAGACTGAATTACCGCCGTAACAATCGTACCCGCCAATACAGCAGTGAATCGATTTGCGGTCAACCTCGCGAGCAAATTCTTCATGCTGCTGCCGGCGACTGTCTTGAGACTTTCCGTCATCTGCCGCATGCCAAACAAAAACAGCGCAAGCCCACCACCGAGACCTGTAACAAGTGCGCCGAGTTCGAAAGAGGACGTTGGAAGCACTTCCGGCATGTTGTCAACTTAAAAAAATCAAATGGATTGTTCGTTCACAGATCGCTTGTGAAACACACTACGTTTTCGAGCTTGTAACGCCATAGAGAATCATTCCAACAACCAGGCCTATCAACCCGCCTACTGCCGCCACAGCTTCGAGAGCAAATATTCTATTCTGTCCTCTGGCGAATCCGGCGACCGGAAATTGGGAACCAATGAAGAAACCGAATATCGTCGGGACGACAAAAAACCAAACTCGCGACTTAACACGCATGCGTTGCAATAGGGAGCCATTGGACTTTGGTGATTCGTATGGATTCTCTTTCAACTGCATAAATCTATCTTTTTAAAAGCATTTCGATCAAAAACGGGAAACGAAATTTGCTGGTTGATGCTAACAAGTATTCGCCCGTTCAAACGATCAACCGGACGCCGCCTAGTTCTGAGATGCCGTACATCAAATGATTCCCAGGCGAACCAATGAACATTAGGTTGGTTGGGATATTCCATTGGGCCGACAGCGACTTGATCAACTCAGGTGAAAATTCACCAACAATAGCGACAAATTCTATGTCGATCGCTGGGTAAGCTTCATCGAGAAACTTCAATTGTTCCTCCAGGTTTGGCGGCACATCCGTTTTCGAATGTACGACTGTCACCACTTTGATTCGATCCGTATGTTCGTTGTCTTCAACATACTGCATCACGCGATTCAATTTGTGCAAGTTGTCGCCGCGGGTGAAGAAAACGACTTGTTGCTGACTCACGTCTTGAATCGTCGAATACAACCAGTCCTCCGCCCACTTCACGCGAATACCCAAACGTCGCCACCAGCGTTCGGCAGACAAGTCTCGTTCGATGATCGCTTCGTGCCGTTCGTGTCCGATCTTCGCCCGCAGTTCGTCCGAGAAAAAGGCCATCAATTCGAGCAGTTTCAAGCGGGTCAACATTAGCGTGACGACCAGAATCGTCGGTATCAAATATTCCAAAAAGACAATCAAATAGCTTTGATTCAAGCGAGCGTTACCCAAAATTGCAATTGTCACGGCAGCCAAGGCGGCCAGGACAGTCAGATAACTGGCCCGAGAAGGACGCGGCAGTTGTGGCCGCTTGACCTTCAAAAGCAAATTCCCAATCGCAAATAACGCCATTACAGCCAAGAACGAAAGTGCATACACGGCAGCTAGGGACTTGATCTCGCCACGGGTGATCAACAACACCGAAACCGAAAGCAAAAAAAATGTGATAATGATTCGGTGAGGCGTATTCCTGCGGCCCTTCTTCAATAAAAATCTGGGCAGGCAGCGGTCGAGCGTCATTCGCTCGACCAATCCGGTCACACCAACATAACTGGTCAAAGTCGCACCACTGAGCACAAGGATTGCATCCAGGCTAACCAACCACGACAGCCAACTTCCAC
>JAHEAM010000129.1 GCA_024642765.1 Planctomycetaceae bacterium | reverse complement strand
GATCCCGGCCTTGCATCTCGTCGATTTCGTGTTGTGGTCGATAGACGCGATGATCATCACTGCTGGTGTGACTGCAAAGCCGATCGACTTGGCAAACCATCACTGTCGGTCCGTTGCCAGATCGAGCCTTGTCAATTGCCGAGGCTGCTGCATCGCCAGCACGATCAGGATGCCGCGCATCAACATGCAACAGTCCGATGCCTTCGTTGAAAATCTCTAACTTAAAGGGATTGAACTTCTCGGTATTCGTGCTGATGCCATAGTTGTTATCTTCAACGATCAAAACGATCGGTAATTGGCGTTCAACAGCAAAGGCTACGGCCTCATAGAATTCGCCTTGGCGCGATGCGGCATCGCCGACGGTGGCAACGACGACGTTGCGCGAGCCCTTCATTTTCATCGACCAAGCCACACCACAGCCGGGCAACGCGTTGGCTCCTGTTGGCGTTGGGACACTCCAAATGTTGTGTTTCCGCGACGAATAATGGCCAGGCATTTGCCGTCCGCCGCTACCTGTATTTCGTTTGGCAAAATAAGCACGTGCCAATTCAGCATTCGCAACGCCGCGTGAGAGGACTAGGGCACGGTCGCGGTAATACGGGAAGACGTAGTCTTCGGGTTCCAGAAGTTGTCCGATCACGCCCAGCGTTTCGTGGCCCATCCCAGCGACTTGAAACCAACCCTTGCTTTGTCGATGCAAAACGCCCTCGCGTCTGTCACCTTCGCGGCTCAAGTACATCAATTTCAATAGCTCAAGGCGATTGTATGTCTTTGTATTTGCAGTCATAAGTCACTCATTTTCATTGGTACCACGCGAACGGTTCAACTGTCGAAATCGGGTTGCCCAACTTCAATATTGTTTTCGAAACGAGTGTTTCCATTTCGAAGTAGAACCGTAGATTACGTTGCGTTCGAACCTGGATCCGCTCCCGTTTCTAATTGCTAACTAGCCCGGCTAGCAAGCGTGCCCCCCATTTGTGAGTCTGGGGCTGAAACGGCAGTTATCGGTTTCAAAACGTCGCCCCAAACTTTAAATGAGTGGGGCAAATTTTTCAAGGACGAGGGCCTCGTACCTTATTTTGGGCTAGTTCATAAGTTACGATATTCAGGACATTAAGATTGGATTTGGCGTTGTTTTGACCCAATTGGCTGTTTAGAGGTTCTAGTGAGTTGTCCCGCAGCTCAAATCCAACAATCTGAATGTCCACGAGAGACCATCTCATCAGAATCTGTCCCATTAAGAGCAGTCGCTTTCAATTTATTTGCAAGACTTTTTCAAGGAGCACAAAGTGAATTTTAGAATTCCCATGCGGCGATTGGCAACCGTTCGAGCATTCATCGCATTCGGAGCGTCGGTCGGGATGAGTCTGGGCGGAGCGGCAATCGCTCAGCAAGACGTCAGTCACGAGGGAGCCTTGGAACGCTTTACTGCCGACCTCAAATACCTTGCCTCTGACGAGTTGGCAGGTCGATTGCCGGGAACTCCCGAAATGGAAACTTGTTTGAAGTTTATCGTAGATGACTTCAAAAAATCGGGCCTGAAGCCCGGGATGCCAGATGGAACCTACCTCCAAACGTTTGACGTTGGCAGACGCAATTCCGTTGTCGCCGACAAAACGAGCTTCGGTTTGGTTGGCCCCAAAGACAAAATGGACTTGGCCCTCGGCAAAGAATTCAGTGTCCAATTGAAAAACAATAGTTATGACGTAACGAAAGACTTAGTCTTCGTCGGCTATGGAATCAACGCCAGCGAACACAACTTCAACGAATATGCCGGCGTCGATGTCAAAGACAAATTTGTTATCGTGATGCGAATGGAACCACAACAGGACAATCCTGACAGCGTTTTTGATGGCGCCGAAACAAGTGACTACGCGTCAATTCGCAACAAGGTCGCGTCGGCTGTCGAGGCGGGCGCTGCCGGAATTGTTTTTGTCAACGATGGCAAAACCGTTACCAATGAAGACGCCGACAAAGACGAACTTTCGGCAGGAGATCTATTCGGTAATTCGACTGGCTCACTTCCTTTCGTACATGTTAAGCGAGCTGTCATCGACAAAATACTCGCCCAAGCACCTCTAACGAAACCCGACGGCAAAAAGTTTTCGAAGCTTGCTGAAATTGAAAAATTCATCGATGAAAGCTTAGAGCCAGTTTCACAGCCAATTGAAGGTTGGAAGGCTACTGCCAAGGCCGAATTCAAACGCGAAGAAATAATGACTTCAAACATCATTGGTGTTATCGATGGCGAAGGTGACCTTGCAGAAGAAACGTTAGTTATCGGTGGCCATTATGACCACTTGGGCATGGGAGCGTTTGGTTCGCGTTCACCTAACCGTGGTAAAGAAATTCACAATGGCGCTGACGATAATGCGACGGGTACTGCTGGGATTATGGAACTTGTTCGACGTTTCCAATCGCGCGACGGCAAACCAAAACGACGTTTGGTTTTCATTTGTTTCACAGCGGAAGAAATGGGGCTTTTGGGAGCACAACATTATGTTGCCAATCCTGTTTATCCACTCAAAGACACCATTGCGATGGTTAATTATGACATGATCGGCTGGTTGCGAGACGACAAATTGACGGTCTATGATTGGGAATCCTCGCCAGAGTTCGCCGGTGCACTGGACCGAGCCAATGAGGGCATGGGCCTGAATTTGATCAAGCCCAACGGTGGGTTTGCTGGTAGCGACCACTTGCCATTCAAGGGAGTAGGCATTCCCGTGATGTTCTTGCATACAGGATTGACGTCGACCTATCACACTCCGGAAGATGACTTTGAATCGATCGATTGCAATGGTGCCGTAAAAGTCATTGACTACACCGAACGACTGATTGACGAACTGGCGAATTTGGATTCGAGACCAACTTTTGGTGGCGGCGGTGGTGGAAGCCGCGTTCAACGCGTTCGCTTGGGAGCCCAACTGGAGACAATCGAGGATGGAGGCGGTGTCAAAATCGTCGGAATCACCGAGGATTCGATGGCAGCGAAGGCGGGCCTGAAAGAAGGCGACATCATCAAAAAAATTGGCGACGAGGCTACTGCCGCACGCCGCGACGTTATTCGTATCGTCAGCAGTAACTCCGGCAAAAAGGTCAAATTTACCGTTGACCGAAGTGGTACCGAAAGCGTGATCGAAGTTAATCTGAAGAACGATTAATCCTGTTTTCGCGTCATAAAAAACTATGACTACCGTCAACGGCGACCTAGCTCACCCAAGGTCGCCGTTTTTTTTGTTTTACTCTTATTGATTTGTTGAGATGGAGTAAATTACGCGTTCCATTTGAAAAATGTCGAGATCTTGGCCTGCAAGTGTTTGAATTTGTTCGCCGCTTCATGCAAAATGTGAGCAGTTGCTCCGCTGTTCCGTATTTCACTTCCAAGGAAACTCGCATGAACTCGATCAATGAAATGGCTTGGGAAGACTTGACTGAGTTGGTTCGTCAAAAGTCCACCAACTTCGAAGATAAAACAGTTCGCCTCTTAGAGCTGGAGGCGGGATTTGAAGAACCCAATTGGTGCTACAAGGGCCACGCTGGATTCGTCATCCATGGAACTCTGTATGTGGAATTTGAAACTCAAAAGAAACGATTTGCTGCAGGCGAAGTATTCCTTTTGCCAACGGCTACCGCACACAAGGCAAGAACAACCTCCAAGACGACTTTGTTCTTGGTGGATTGCTAAGCTAAATATCTGTTCCGAAATATGCGCCGTGTTTTTTGGAGGATGAGGCTTCAGTCTAAACGAAATCAATTACAAAGATGTCTCAGCAGCCTCAAACTCCCACGATCAACAAATTGCATCTAGAAAAATTTCGACCCAATCCTAGGTTAATCGCTACAGGCCGAGTGGTTGACAAATAAATAGATTCAAAAAGTCGCTCGGCTCGCTATTCAATCTTGCCATAAAGATTCATCATTTCTTTCGAAGCCGCAAGTGCCGAACCGTAGCATTCGAGAACTTTTTCGGGGCTCAAGCCGCAGAATCCTACCTCCGACCAATTGCCTTGTTCGTATTCCATGACGCTCTTCAGTAACGCCCCAAGTTTCCCTGTACGATGTGCCAAAGCTTCTTTGATTTCATTTGCTAACGGAATTTCATTTACGATCGAACCCAACGGCATGTCGAGCAGCGCGTCGAGCACGGAAAAGAAACCCACTGTGAAGCCTTGCGGCGAATCGTTCGCACCAGTCATATGCAATATCTCTTCGCACATTTTTCCGCGTACAGCTGCGATCGCCATCAACTCGATCGGTTTGTTGTCTGTATGATCGAGTAACATGATGCTGAGCAACGACCGAAGCTTTCGAAGTCCCAATATGCTGAGTGCCTGCTTCAGAGTTCGAATTTCAGACTTCATTCCAAAAGCCGCCGAATTGATCAGCCTGAGAATCTTATAGCTCAATGTCACATCACGTAGCACGAGCGACTCAAGAGACTCGATCTGAACATCAGGCATGTTGATTTCCGCCAAAATATGAACGATTGCAACGGCAGAAGTTGTCAGCCGCCGCTCACTAACAATCACGGGCTTGCAAAGAAAATAGCCCTGAAAATAGTCGAAACCAAGATCCTTGCACCAATCGAACTCTTCTTGCGTTTCAACTTTCTCAGCCAGAAGCTTGATAGGAAATTGTTTAGCTCGTTCGACTTGGGCTACCAACTGGTCGCGATTGACGTTCATCAATTCAAACTTGAGAATGTCCACGTACGGCAGCGCTTCAGTGAAATCATCAAGAGAAACAACATCGTCGAGCGCGATCTGGAATCCGCGGCGTTGCAAATTGCGAATGGCCCCCAGCACTTCCTCGTCCATCGGGATGTCTTCCAGGACCTCCAAGACCAATTGTTTCTCTGCAATTGGGAAATCAAATTCGTTCACAAGAAATTCACGGGGTAAGTTCACAAACGCCAATTTGTCGCCGACCAAATTGTCAACGCCGATCTCCATAAAAGCACGCGACAACACCAGCGATGTTGCCAGCCGTCCGTCCGTAATGACCGCTCGATTTTGTTCACCATCACGATACAGCAGTTCGTATCCGATCACATTCAATTTGCGATCAAAGATGGGCTGGCGACCGATTAATACATTGGGCATATAGTTACTTGGAACATAAAGTCTAAACTCAAGGCAAGTCGTCTAAAATATCAACAGCGGCAAACGTTTTGCCTTCGAGCATTTCGAGGCTCGCGCCACCACCAGTACTGACGTGAGTCACTTTGTCTTCAAAACCAAATTGAGCAATCGCAGCAGCACTGTCTCCGCCGCCAATGATGCTCGTCGCCTGACTGTCAGCAATGGCTTGTGCTACAGCTCGGGTCCCTAAGTCAAATGGAGGCATTTCGAAAACGCCCATCGGTCCATTCCAAATCACAGTTTTAGCCGATCCGATGATCGCAGCATACGATTCGGCAGTTTTTGGGCCAATATCGAGGCCCTGAAAATCATCGGGAATCTCACCGGCAGAGACAATAACGCGTTCGCTCGTCGCATTGAATTCTTTCGCGCAATGCGTGTCGGAAGGCAAAACCAATTTCGCTCCACCATCGTCAAGTAGCTTTTTCGCAAGCTCAACCTTGTCGGCTTCTACTAAACTCTTGCCGACACCTCCGCCTTGTGCCAACGAAAACGTGTAAGCCATTGCGCCGCCAATCAAGACCTTGTCGCAAACCGCCAACAAATTGCCAATGACGTTGATTTTGTCGGAGACTTTTGCTCCCCCCAAAATCGCGACAAACGGCCGTTCTGGACTCCGAATGACATCACTAAGGTATTTGATTTCTTTTTGGACCAGCAGCCCAACGACTTTGGGTTTGCTGCCCATCGCAATTGGAACCGCGTACATCGAACCATCCTTGCGATGGCAAGTCCCAAAGGCATCGTTGCAATAGACATCGGCCATGTCGGCTAGGATCTGCGCGTATTCAGGATCGCCCTTTTTCTCACCCGCGTTAAATCGGACATTTTCCAACACGAGAATTTCGCCGACTTTCAATGCACGGGCTTTAGCGACCGCGTCCGGTCCGACGGTGTCGGTCGCAAACTGTACACTGCCTAGCATTAGCTCAGCGAGTCTCGTGGCAACCGGCCGCAAGCTATATTTTGGATCTGGCGCTCCATCGGGTCTGCCCAAGTGGCTCATCAAAACGGCACAGCCACCCCCATCCATGATAGTGCGGATGGTAGGCAATGCCATTTCAATTCGGCGATCATCGGTGATCGTTCCTTGATCATTCTGTGGGACGTTGAAGTCGACGCGTACCAATACTTTTTTGCCAGATAGATCAATGTCCCGAATACTGCGTTTGGGCATTCAAGTTACTTTCTTGAATAAATACAAAATTGAAAAGGAAGATAACACCCAGGTTTATACTCGTTCGCAAACGAGCGAAAAAAGTAATGGCTTGGTTTCCTAACTGCAATTCTAAGCTGCAATTAGGTGCTCGCGCCTTCTTTGTGAACAACTCGCTTTTGAATATCTGTTTCAATGTTGCCGAAGACTTCTTCGTGTCGCTGAACGGAAACATGGAGCGCGTGCAGAAGTCGTTTCGCTGTGTAGAAGTTTAAAACGACTCGTTGATTGATATCAATCGGTTTGTCGTTGGCGCCCATTGGCTGAGAATTCAATCCGAAATCGATGATCAACTCTTCAGGGGAACCTGTGACGCGACAAAAATTGGCGTAGTAACAATTCGCATGGGAGTCTTCAACGCTGATCGGTCGGTTTTGATTTTTTTTGTCTTGTTCAGCCATTTTTAGGTTCCTTTGAGCAAGAGGATAATTGAAAGCAGCTTTGAATGATAACACAATGAGTCGACCCATTGCGAGTCCCTGTTAGGTTTACCCCAACCGGGAAATCGATTGCAACAAGTCGACAGAATCCTTCTTAGCATCGAAAAATTCTGATGGTAAAAATCTCACTCAAGTCACTTTTCGTAACTGTTGCAATTGTCTCAGTGATGCTCGTTCCGATCAGCCTGTACATTCGTCATTCAGGCCAGTGGGCTCCCGTTGAAAAAGCTGCAGATATGTTGCAGTCACTTGTCTGTCATACGAGCTCGACATCAAAACTGTCGGTAGATGTAGTCAACAAACTACTTGATCGACCCCAGTACGAATTCTTGAAACTAATCCGATCGACAGAGACTGAGTTGCGGCCTGGCGAGTTGGTATGGTTTTCACCCCACGTGACCTATTCGATTGGCTCGCTTGACGACGGCTCTCGCATTTGGCTCGCATTTGGATAGAGAACGGGAAACGTTGGGAACGCGGGTCTGGAAAGCGGCATGGCCAACAAAGACAACCAAGCGATAAAGTACTTTTCGCTTTGTGTGCAACTTCCTAGCTCTGTTGTCAAAAAGGTCGAAAAAATTGGGGTATGCCGTCCAGCTGGAAGCCTTATTATTTGTTTCGCATCTGGCGATTTCGTTTTGCCTCTAATCTTACTTGTTGAATTTATCCGGAATTCAACATTTCAGGGGAAGATGGACCTTTAATGATTGTTCAGGTAAGCGGGATTTTCGGCAGTCCCAGCAAAAGTAAACTCTAGTCAAACCCGGGCCATTTGACCGGTGGAATCGAAAAAAACCAAATATCAAACAACGTTTGTTGGGAATTTCTGTATTCGCTATATCAAACCGACTGAAATTGGCGTATTTTCTTGAATAATTGCAGCCCCCAAACTATTATTGGATTTATAAGCATCGTGTTTTCTGAAATGCAACACTTCGCCAGTCAGGGGCAAATTGGCTTGGGAGGAGTTTTCGGTTAATCCCACGTTGCGTCGTTTGCTGAAATCGCCAGGCTTTCACTGGCTTTTCTGAGAGTTCTCGGAACATTTTTTAGAGGTTCGAAAATGAACAAATGGTTTTTGGCCATTGCACTTGGTTGCTTCGTAACATGTTGCTCAAACTTGGTTGTTGCTCAAGGCGGGGGTGGTGGTAACAACAACAACAATAACAACCAGGCAGCAACGGGTGGTATCGATATCGATGCGGAAGGGGTACTGCGAACGCTAACGATCTCTGACGCATCAGGTAAAATCGATAACGATCGGATGAAGGCAGCTAAGGCATCGCTTAACACAGACCTACAAAAGCCCAGCCAGTCGCGGAAGGTGTCACTCAAAAAATTGGAAGCTGCGGCCAAAGCTGCGAAGGCCAATGGCGAACCACTTCCTGATGATGTGAAATACTTGGCAGGCCTAACTCGCATCACAAACGTTTTCTTCTACCCAGATTCCGAAGAGATTGTGATCGCTGGTCCTGCGGAAGGCTTCTACTTGAACTCACAAAATCGTCCTGTTGGGCTTGAGACCGGTGCCGCCATTCTTCAATTGGAAGATTTGGTCGTTGCACTCCGAGCGTTCAAACCAGGTGCAAAACCAACAAGCACGATTTCGGTATCGATCGATCCAACGGTCGAAGGCTCACAACGCGTAAACCAAGTCTTCGAACAAATGGTTGCCAATCCCAACAACATTCGCGGCAACGAAGCTGTCATTGCTGAAAATGTTCGCAAAGCTATGGGTCTGCAAAACATTACAATCGAAGGCGTCTCTACGAAGACTCGTTTCGCACATGTGCTGACAGAAGCGGATTACCGAATGAAACTCATCGGTATGGGACTTGAAGCCCCTCCTGTCCGAATCACGAATTATGTTGACCACATGCCAATGGTATCGAATAGTGCCCTCAATCGTTGGTACTTCCAACCGAAATACGAGGGTGTTTCCATCAATTCTGACGGAACGTCCATGGAACTCATTGGCAACGGAATTGAATTAGTTGCCGAACAAGACCGAATTCGTGGAGGCGAAAAAGTCCAAGGGGCCAAGGGCAATAAAGCAGCTCGAAACTTCGCCGCCTCCTTCACAAAGCAATATGAAGCGCTCGCTGCTCGAATGCCCTTGTATGGCGAATTGCGAAACCTAGTCGACCTCTCGGTTGCTGCAGCTTTCATCCAAAAAGCACAGTTGGCAGAAAAAGCCAATTGGAATTTGGACTACTTCGGAAATGAACAACAGTTCCCAACGGAAGTTTATGCGGCACCGACACAAGTTGAGCCAGTCGTCACGGCTATATGGAAGGACGGCGCGTTTTCAACTCCCGTCGGTGGTGGCGTGACCATTCAACCTTATGCAGCTCTGAAGTCCGAAAAAATGAATCGCGATGACGCCTCGAAAATTGATGACAAGAAAAACGCCATCAA
>JAHEAM010000128.1 GCA_024642765.1 Planctomycetaceae bacterium | reverse complement strand
CAAGCCACCGTGCGGGAAGGCATTCGTTGTCGCGAAGAAGGCATTGTGCTCAATATGTTTATGATTCCCAGTTGGTCGCAGTCCGATGAAGACATTCGCTTCGCGCAGCGACTGACTCAACAAACAGGTGGCCGAGTGTTCTTTAACGCAGGCAAAGACCTGGATCGATTTGTTGTTTGGGATTACGTCAAACGGAAACGCGAAATCATCGGCTAGATAGATGATTTATTCATAGTAGTGCGCGAACACGATCGCAAATCGACTAAAATCGTTATGCAATTTTGGAGTTGTTCGGACACGATTTTCAGGAATTTGTTTTTCGATTTCTATCATCTGAATCGTCTTATCTGCAATCCAAAGAAAAAGACTCACGCATTATCCCAATTGTGGATCCTAAGCCTGTGGATTCCCAAGATCTGTTTGGCATAACCGAATGCACGCTTGCAATAAAGGCTTGGAGTTATCGAAATGATCAACGAAGCTGCGTTTGAGAGTAGTGAGAGAACAGCCAACCAAGATGGCGTTACGATAACGGTGCCGGATTTCGACGAAGCGGTTAAATGCAGTGCTTCGCCTGAATTCAAGCTGTTGGCCGAAAATAGTCTTGCAGTTTTCAAAGTAACCATCACCGTATCAGCCGACGCCAAGCCCAGTTTAAAAGAAATTCACTTGGCATATTCCGCGTGTAGCGGGCATTCTGAATCGGATTTTCGCATACTCGTGATTGAAGAATGAAACACTGAACAACACGGTGAGCATTGAGAGAGGCCGAACACTAATGCACCACCTTTCGGCCGTAATTTATCCGTGTCCAAGGTGCGGAGTCGGACGCGGCGAAGCGATGAAGGTCTGCATCAACTGCAGTTGGGATCCTAACCGAGTCATTGAACACTGCCCGTCGCGTTTGTCACAAAGGGCCAAAAACCATCGAATCAAGATCGCATTGTTTGTCTCGGCTTCAATCGTTCTGGTTGTGTTTTCTTGGGCAATGCGGTGGCCAATGACCCTATGTTTCGGAATATCGATCACTGGATGTCTCCGTCTTCTTTTTAGCTACCTAGAAGATTAAAACAAATGGTCTATTGAACGCATCAGTTCCCATTTGCCATGGATGTTTCATTGAAAATCAAATTCTTCACTTTCTCTTTTTGTTTGTTGTCGCTGACGGTGCAACAGGTCGGTGTAGCCCAGGACGTTATTCCCCACGGTCAGTCGGTAATGCCTGCCGCTCCCATTTCAGCGGAAGAAGCGGCGCAGCGAATGACCGTTCCGGAGGGCTTTCAGGTTGAAGTCGTCGCGGCAGAACCCGACATCGTCAATCCGATTGCAATGGCGATCGACGAAAGGGGGCGTTTTTGGATAACCGAAAGCGTCGAATACCCTCGGCAGGATGCTGGTCCCGGAAAAGATCGCATCAAAATTTTGGAAGACACGGACGGTGACGGTCGCGCCGACAAGTTCACTATCTTTGCTGATGGTCTAAATATTCCCTCTGGCATTGCGATCGGATATGGCGGTGTTTGGGTTGCGAATTCCCCGGACATCCTGTTTCTGCAAGACACAGACGGCGACGATCGTGCGGATAAATCAGAAGTCGTAGTGACGGGGTTCGGCCGCGATGACACACATGAACTTCCTAATTCATTGACTTGGGGACCCGACGGTTACCTTTACGGCCTGAACGGTGTCTTCAACCGATCCCGAGTGTCACAAGGTGAACAGCATTTCGATTTTACTTGTGCCATGTTTCGTATTGATCCTCGCACAAAGCGATTTGAGTTGTTCGCCGAAGGAACGAGTAACCCTTGGGGAATTGCCTTTGATCCGCTCGGTAATGCCCTCATCAGCGCCTGTGTTATTGATCACTTGTGGCATATTGCCGAGTCGGGATATTACGTGCGTCAGGGAGGTCCCTATCCGCCGTTTACTTGGCCCATGCAGTCCATAGTCGATCACCACCACCAACAAGCCGCTTATTGCGGTTTGAATTATTTCGACAGCGATGCCTATCCAGAAAAATTCCGCAATCGATTGTACATGGGAAACATTCACGGCAATTGTTTGAATACAGATCGGCTGGAACGAAGGGGTTCAACTTATTTCGGAATTGGCGAAGAGGATTTTTTGAGTGCTAACGACGCTTGGTTTATGCCCGTGTCACAAAAAACCGGAATTGACGGATGCATGTATGTACTGGATTGGTACGATCGCTATCACTGCTATCAGGATGCGAGACGCGATCCCGAGGGTATTGATAGACTCAAGGGGCGCTTGTATCGAATTCGTTACATGACAACGGTACCACCAGCTCAACGAAATCTCATGAGTGAGACCGATAGCCAACTCATCGCGAGCCTGAAGCACCCCAACCTCTTTATTCGCGAAACAGCCCAACGATTGTTGGCAGAGCGTGGTAGCCCAGCAACGAGTGCCGAACTTGAAGCGATGGCACGTTCAGCATCTCTTGCGTTGAAGACAAGACTCCATGCACTGTGGGCTCGTTCTTCAATGCCAGAACCAAATATCGATTTGTTGCGGGAGTTGTTGGATGACCAAGAACCGGAAATGATCGCCTGGGCCATTCGCCTTTTGGCCGACAAGCGTACTGCAGACGATCAGGTCGTCAAGGAGCTACAGAAATTGTGTTCCGAAGCACCACCACAAGTGTTGTTACAAGTTGCAACTGCGACGCGAAAAATTAAAACCGACACGAAATTGGCGCTGTTGTTAAATGTTTTGACCCATTGTGGCGACGACCCATTAATACCTCATATTGTATGGCAAAATCTTTATCCGCTGATTGAAAGCGATCAACAAGCTTTTTCGATTGAATTGGCATCGGTTTTGGAACAGCCATCACAATCGCTGCTGTTGATGCTACCACGAATTCTCGAACGCATGCTTGCTATCAAAGATGTCCAATTCGTGCCCATCAGTCGCATATTGGCGCAACTGGATTTAACGAATGAATTTGAACTTCAGGCGGTTGAAACCGCTTGGAACATGCTTACGAATCGGGTGATCAATCAAGAGATTCGCCAGGAGCGTTTACCAGAATTGTCATCAACGTTTTCCAGTCAGCTGTCGACTGCGCAAGAAAAGCTATCTTTTAGGCCAAACGGCCAAGCCGCGATCACATTGGCTGCCGCGATCGGCGACAAACGTGCGCTCGCCGCGTTGGAGTCGCATATCGAAGATTTTGTAGTCGGCGATCCAGCGACGCTCCTGGCCCTGAGGGTATTAGCGTTTCGAAATAGCGATCAAACGATCGAATTGGCACGAAGCATGTTGTTAGATTCTAGGCCAGATCATTCGGTGAAAGACACTTCCGATTTTCGGCGCTCGGTTATTTCTAATTTAGCCAATTTCTCGAGTCAGAAGACGGGCGACTTCCTACTGGAATCGTTTGCTGGAGTAGACGCCGACTTGAAGCCTCAGATTATTGAAGTCTTGACAAGCCGTCTGGATTGGTCCCAACAACTGGTCAATTCGGTTGAAGCTAAAAGGGTCTCCGCCGATTGGATCAATGTAAATCAAATTCGCAAACTATCTGCCATGCCTGATGAATCGCTCAAGGTTCGCGTTGCTAATCTCCTAGGTCGAGTGCGCGAAGAACGAAATCCGGAGCGCGAGGCATTGATCGGAGAAATGCGTAACAAGCTTTTCGCTACTAACGGAAATTCCCGAAACGGCGCAGTGGTATTCGAAAAGACATGCGGACAGTGCCACAAGATATATGGCAAGGGCTTTGACATCGGTCCTGACCTCACCGAGAGTGGTCGAGGTTCACTTGACCAATTGCTGTCCAATGTATTTGACCCAAGCTTGGTTATTGGTGAATCCTATCAGGCCCGAACGGTGTTGACTGTCGACGGATTGTTGGTCACGGGACTGTTAGTCGAAGACAGCCCTCAGCGCATCGTCCTAAAAGGGCAGGGCGGAAAAGAAACGACGATTGCTCGTGACGATATCGAAGCACTCAAGGTCAGTAAACTCTCGATGATGCCCGAAGACCTTGAGAAACAATACACGGAACAAGAACTCATCGATCTATTCGCATTTCTAACCCTGGACAAGCATCCTGACGACCCAAATGCAAAACGCATCAAGTGAAGCAAATGAAACAACGAAGACGCATGTTCCAATCAAAGGCGACCAGAGAGCTCCGATGCCGCTAGTCAAATCGAATCTCGCCTGTGGCCAAGCGTTTCAGGAATTCAACATTTGAAGACAACAATGGTTGAAGTTTCGCCATGTCTTCTTCGGAATACCATCCCCAGATTGCGACCTCCGCGTTAGGGCGGATGTTCGCCAAGTCATGGATCTTGATCGTCCACCAAAAGAGTTCGTAACCGCTTGGCGTATTACTTTGCCAAACTTGTCGCAGCGGCTCGACTTGAAGATTCAATTCTTCGTTAAGTTCGCGGATCACTGCTTCCGCTTCCGTCTCTCCCGGTTCGATTCCTCCGCCGGGAAAACAAAAATGCAAAGGTGCCACAACCAAATGACTACGTTGGATTACAAGAAACTTTTCATTGTCGTGGGCGATTGCGGCAACCGCCCGCCGCTTAATGGTTTGATTAGGATTCTCAAAACTCATCTGGCGCCCTGGTCATCAGTGTCTATACATCGTCGCATTTTCGGAACTCGCGTTCCGGTAAACTGGATAGTCGAACAGTATCGAGAAAGTGACGACGAAATCCACCCGGCTCTCAACCATGTATTCGGACCAAAATCTACTTGGACGCGAAAGCTGGTGTTGGGAGTTGAGCGATGACTCGGTCCCAGTCGAAATGTTCGAGCGAGAGCTCGTCGATTTTGGGCTGGAAATAGTCCATATACTTTTGCCCAGCTGCCGTATTGAAAATCACGACTTCTTCTTCTGCAGAAACTTCGTTTCGGGAAACAAGTTCTTCGAGGGCACCAACGCAAGTCGACGATTCCGGGCAGAGCATTACGCCTTCTTTGGACGCCATCAATTTTTGCCACTCGAATAATCGCGATTCTTCCGCGGCAATTACCATTCCACCACTTTCACGAACGGCGTCAAGGACCATGAAGTCGCCGATCCCTTGCGGCACACGTAGCCCAGAGGCGATCGTGTTCGTGTTAGCGAAACGTTCGCAATGTCGGCTGTTGTTCTTGAAGGCCTCTACGAGCGGCATACAACCTGTTGATTGTACAGAGATCATTCGCGGCATCTTTGACGACTTCAGCCACCCGAGTTCCCGCAATTCCTTGAATGCCTTCCACATGGCAATGAGCGCCGTTCCACCGCCAGTTGGGTAGAGAATAACATCCGGCAAATTCCATTTGAACTGTTCCGCGATTTCAAGGCCCATCGTCTTTTTGCCTTCCAGACGGTAGGGTTCCTTCATGGTTGATATGTCGAACCACAGTTTTCGATTGTGGCCCTCGCGAATGATCTTTCCGCATTGATCAATCAATCCGTCGCCATAGAAAATATGGGCACCCGATTGAAGACACTCCGACACATTGGCCTTAGGTGTTCCTTTGGGAACCAAAACGAAGGCTTCCATTCCGCCGCGAGCTGCGTAGATCGACATCGCACCACCAGCGTTTCCGTTAGACGCCATTGCAACGCGCTGCCACCCAAAATGCCTTGCCATTGTGAGCGCAAGCGAAAGCCCTCGGGCCTTGAAACTGCAACTTGCCAGTCTTGATTCATCCTTAACGTAGACGTGATTCAAGCCGAAGTGTTTTGAAAAGTTCGGACAAGCGACCGTGGGCGTCATCTGTTCGTCCAAAGAGATCGGCGTGATATCGTCTCCGACAGGAAGCAACTCCCGATAACGCCACATATTAGCGGGACGCCTCGCAATTTCGTCGGGCGTGACCGCCTTTCGAATTGCGTCCAAGTCATAACGCGACCACAAGGGCCGATTGGCATGCCAAGTTTGAAGTTGATCTGCAGGAAATGTCGTGCCGTCAATGGCACTTTCGAAATGCGTAATAAATCGTGTCATCAAATCTCGAAAACCAACTCATTATTGTGCGAAACTCTTTTGCGAATTCTTTTCACGAGTTCAACGATTGAATCGACCTTCGAGTCATTGGCTGACCCGGAGCCAACATTGACTCGACAGCCCCAAAAACATCTGTCTAAGGGCTGGACTTTCGCACCAGATTGTAGAGTTATTTGGCGTGATTTAGTACCCCTCAAATCGAGTGATTCCAAAAGGCAAAATTAATTATTGGCGTTGAACTTCTGCAAACCGCAAAATTGCCACAAAACATACCATCTTCCGTTTTTATCAGGGCTTGATTCGAATGAGAAGTTAAGTCCGTTTAGAATCTGCTTTACCACAAACATGATAAAGCGGGGCCCGCTGGGAGGTAAATGAAATCACCGGAGCCTTAACTTTTGAGTAGAGATAGGCTATCTTGGGCCAGGTTGATGTGGCGTCACTTTATTTCGATTTTGAGTCCCTGCTTGAATCATGCCGAACGAAGATCCCTCGAATGCGACTCCAGAGCCGCCCGAAGACGATATCGTAGAAGCAGTCCTCATTGACGACACGAATTCAAATTCTGTATTCCGGTCACGCTCCGTTAACGTGGGAGAAGCCGCTATTAAAGATGCCGAGTTGGTTTACTCGCGCTCACAAGAACAGAATAACGAACAGTCGGCAAGCCATCAGGACTTTTTTCAACTCGAACAAGTTCAGTTGCCGAATTACGCCGCCATTGGCGGAGCAGTCACCAGTGTGTTTCTCGGTTCTTGGTCGATTATTGCTGGCTTGCTAACACCTTGGAGTATCTTGTTTGCACTCATCGGGGGCTTTTTCGGAACGTGGGGCCTTTTCTCACCTCGCCGAAAGTTGGCAGTAATTGGATTGTGCCTTTCCGCGGTTGGTGTTTTTTGGAACGTGGTCAGACCAGTGAGTTTTGTTTTTGACCAGCTTGAAAAAATTGGAACCGAGGAAGTCAATCCATTCGGTGAAGAATTGAACGATGGCTTTTGAGTTTTGACTCGGTCGTTGACTGGTTTTTAACAGGTAGGACTATGGCGAAATTGTATTTCTATTACTCTGCGATGAACGCTGGCAAAAGCACTACGCTACTGCAGTCAGCTTATAATTACGAAGAACGCGGCATGTCAGTGGCGCTTTTAACACCAGACATCGACGAGCGCTCCGGACGCGGCATTATAGGTTCACGGATCGGATTGGAACGCAAGGCTTTTGCATTTTCCAAAGATGTCGATCTGTTTATTTATTTGCAAGACCAACAGTCTGCCGCATCCA
Source organism: Planctomycetaceae bacterium (assembly GCA_024642765.1). Classification (GTDB taxonomy): domain Bacteria; phylum Planctomycetota; class Planctomycetia; order Pirellulales; family Pirellulaceae; genus BJ22. Next base: position 1,987 of record JAHEAM010000128.1, on the reverse strand, counting down.
TTGCTTGCGTGTTGGTTGACGAAGCTCAATTCTTGACGCCCGCTCAAGTCTTGCAATTGACGCTCGTGTGTGATCGCCTGAACATTCCAGTTCTGTGTTACGGCCTACGTACAGATTTTCGTGGTGAACCGTTCGATGGCAGTAAGTACCTTTTGGCTTGGGCGGATGAGTTGGTTGAGATCAAAACGATTTGTCGGTCTGGCAAGAAGGCAACGATGAACGCGAGAGTGAATGCAGACGGTCAGCGCGTTGTCGAAGGCGAGCAAGTCGTGATCGGCCACAATTACATTTCGCTCAGTCGCAAGGAATTTGAATTGCAGCGGGTTTCTCCAATAGGTTATCGTCCCCCTGATTAGAGTAGAGATAGCTATTACATGAGTTACTAGACCGACCGAATGGGCACCGACACCCGAGGACCATCACGTTTTTTGGCATCCAGGATGAAGGCGAACTAGCGGATGGCACCCGGGGCACCGAACACACCTCGCTTGGCTGTTGTTTGGTTCGACTCGAAACTTGCCGGTTTGGTTTCTTGAGTTGATGATACATCCGATTGGATTTTTGCAGCTTCAGGCAGCTGCGTTTGCGCTTCGCCTGTTGAAACTGCAGTTAGCTCACCCCTGTTTTTCGCGGCTTGTACGTTTTCTTTTGAACGTTGGTGCATTTGATTGAACACCATAGGCGGTGCTGTATTTTCGACCGATTCAGTGACTTGGAAGCTGTTAGTCGGTACGTCGATTGTGGTGACTTTCATTTCATCGACGGGCTGTTGGCCGACGACTGGTTCTCGTCCCTTGTAAACGTATTCTTTACTAAGAGTCACACCATTGTACGACTGGTATTTAGTGACGTGACCGTCAGCAGTAAGTTTTCTTGCCTCGCGTTCGATCACTGTAAGCGGTTTACTGCCTGTCAAAACGTTAACTGACTGTTCCCCTTGAACCAATTTGCCCTCAACCGTTTTGAAAATTGGCATTAAGCTGATTCGCAATGAGTCCTCGTTGTCTTCATTCCAAGGAACCCAAACACTGTAAGATGGGCCGAGGTCCGTGACAGAAAAGTGTTTTTGAAAGTCTTCCTGTTTGAAGACAAATTTACAATCAGCGCTCTGTCTTTCGGCGCCTTCAAAGGAGTCGTCAAAACCAAAAATGGTCAACTCACCATCTGCTTTAACCGCTTCATTTTTGTCGTTATAGAAATAGATGCGACCGCCAAACCCCTTTGATTTTTGACCGTTGTCGCCACGAAACGTGCTTTGTTTCCAAATGACAACAATGTGGTCGGGAGTCTGGAACTCCGGTGTCTTTTCTTTCTTAAGCGGCATATTAAACAGGTTTTTCTTTTCCCAGTCTCCCTCCGACCAATGCACCGATTGGCAGCCTGTTATGGAAGCCAGAGCCATCAGAACACACAAAACAAAATAGTTAGTTCGGTTCATTGTATTTACATTGACGTTGTTAGACGGTGGAATCTGCTAAACAAAGGGAGGGCAAATCGTTATTGGCTGTTTGCCTTTGAGTTCACAAATGGTTTCTTAATGTAACCAGGAGTGCTAGTGTTTGGACCAAGATTTGCAACCTCAGGACTAGAGTTTGCACTGCGTTCCTGAGGTACGTAATTCCTAAACTCCTGAGTTTGAGAACGCTTGGGTACGTCGGTTTGGCTTTCGGAATTCACAGGTCTGATCTCGGTGTCGACTCGGACCGTTGACTTGTCAATCGTTGGCGGACTCTGCAAATTGGCAGCAACCAATTTTTGATTGCTATTTTTAGTAAATGGAGTTACACGTGATTGAGGGTTATTGGGTACATCGTTGTTTTGTTCATTTTGCGGTGGTGCCCCGTCACTAGCAGGGTATTCATTGAAATTCGCCCCCGCTGGCACCTCAGGTGACAGGCCCATTGGATCGACATCGGGATAGTAAACCTTTGGCGATTGGTAGTAAGGATTTGGGTCAACCTGAGTCGTACCGTAAACCTCCGCGACG
>JAHEAM010000584.1 GCA_024642765.1 Planctomycetaceae bacterium | reverse complement strand
GCCGATGGTACACAGCCGAGAGGGACTTTTGCCTTTACATTGACGGGCGATGTCCGTACGACTACCCGCAAACCAAATTTTGACTTTGCCATTCGCGAGTTGCAATCAATGGGTGAAAAATGTGAAATCGTCAAAGGGGCTTTGCCAACTGGCGGTCGCATTGTCGGGGCCATGCTGGGAGTTGCCGGTTTCAAGTGGGACGATTCTAAATCTCAAATCATGCCTGGTGCCATTGTCGAAAATCTAACTAGTTTTGGCGCTTTGTTTGAACGAGCTGGGCAAACGAAATTATCTGAGGTATTGCGGTATGGCGCTGCTGGCTCATCGGGAACTGTAACAGAGCCCTACGCATTACAACAGAAGTTTCCGCATCCAATGATTCATGTTCATTATCGGCGAGGTTGTAGCCTGGCTGAGGCGTTTTACCTTTCGATCTCCGGTCCCTTTCAAACGCTTATCGTAGGTGATGCGCTTTGTCGTCCCTGGGCCGCCGAGGCGGAAGTCATCACCACGGGAATCGATCCAAACCAAACGCTCAAGGGTGGCGTTAATTTGGATGTCGCTGTGAAGAGTCCGACGCTTCATTTCGACGCGATGGAACTATATCTCGATGGACGTTTGACCGTGCGAAAGCCGCTGACAGAAAGCGTTAGTTTTGATTCAACGAAAATCTCTGACGGATTTCACGAAATGAGAGTGGTTGTTGTCTCATCGGATTTGATACAAAATCGTTACCGAAAAATCCTGCCCTTCAATGTCGATAATTCGGGCCAGCATGTGGAACTGAAAGTCGATGCAGAAAAGATCGACGTCAAGAAGGCCATTACTTGCAATGTGAATTCCAATTTTGGTGTGCGTGTGGGCGTGCAATCGAATGGACGAGTCCTAAAAGAGCAAAAGGAGAGGACATCCGAATTACGAATTGCCGCCAGTGAGTTGGGACGCGGCCCTGTGACAATTCAGGCGTTTGCAGTTGATGAAACAGGGAAAAAGATTTTGAGTCTTCCAGTCACGATTGAAATAACAGGGCCGATCGCGACAAAAACTGAACCGTTGGCAAAGGCAGACGCCAAGAAGAAAAAGTAATCGAGGCACTTTGACTGTATGGCCGGATAGAATTTCGAAGTCATAACTAACTTAGACGAGCTTTCTAGGATGAGATTTGCTTTCATTTGTACGGTCGATAAATTTCTGGATGCTGAGTTAGCAGAGACGTCCCGGTTTCTCGGGAATTCAAATCAAATTGCGGCCGCGTTGCAGGCCCTTGGAATTCCTGAACCAAACATCTTGTCGTTGACAAACGAAACCGCCACCTACGCATTTGCAAAATCGCGATTGCGGGCGATGGTCGAACGGCTGCAGAGCGGCGATCAGCTGCATTTCTTCTTGAGCACTACTCTCATTGAGCAAGTTGGCAAAACCTATGTTGGTTTCTTCGATAGCATTGTCGATGACCTACCCATTTCTGCAATGGAGATGAGGGAACTGCTGGGGCTTTTTGAAGATAGGCCTGGCGTGCAATTTGTTTTGCATTTTGGCGTTGGCGTACCAACGGATTTTCACGAGTCAGTTGTCATTGATCTATTTGATTCGTTGATTTCGGACGGAGCAAACATCGCAGTTATTTGGACTGCATTGATCGGCAGAACGCCTTTGGTCGCCACAGACGTTTCGTCCAACATGTGGTGTAATGGCATTTCAGAAGTGATTGAGGACACACTGACATCTCCGCGGGCAAGCCAGGAATTTTTGCTTTTAAACGACTATGTACAACGACTGCAAATGCAGTTTGAAAAGGTCGCGCTGCGTCATGGGAAAAATAGTGTATTGTCGGTGACGAGTGTTGCGGCTGGGCAACTTGATTCGTTTGTTGTGTTCGAGGCAACAACGGCAGAGCTCGGAACCGCTGTTCCACCGTCGAGTAGTGTGTCGCTTGCGGGCAGCAATATTTTCTTCCGTGGTGAACGAACAAGCTTGTTTTCGAGTCTGCATGGCTTTCAGTCGCATCATCGTGTTCCGGACAATGCCTCACCTCGTTCGCAGGCGTTTGCGCAGAAGTTGGCGGAGCGCGAACTTATTGCCGAGCTGGAATCCTTACACCGTCAATTGCGTGAGATATTCAAGTTTAAGCGTCAAGAGATTCAGATTTTTGGACCAGTCGACGGTTTGGCGACGTTGACGACGACCAAGTTTCAATTCAGCATCGCAGTTCACTTGGACGAAGAGTCGCCAAATACATTGGTTTGGACGTCTGAACTAAGCCAAGTCGACGATCAGCGTTTGCTCGCCAAAAAGGAATTTTCGGACGTTTTTGGGGATTACTTCAACAGCGTACGAATCATACCGCAAACGCCACTTTCCCTGGCTAATATCGTGGACCGAATCGAGGATACTGGTGACCCTCGCGTGCGGCTCGAATATGACATGGAGTTGACGCGTTGCGCCATTCGAGTGAAGAATTCGAAAGCTGTTATCGAAGTTACCCCCACGGAGATCGGTTGCGTTTTCACGCAAAATCAAACTCC
>JAHEAM010000127.1 GCA_024642765.1 Planctomycetaceae bacterium | reverse complement strand
AGTCTAACAGTTTAACGTTCGCCAAAATACTTGGCAATACTCCAAAAGACCAATTTTCGCGGGCACTATCCAATTTTCAGCATAACTAGGTCGCAAAAACTGATTGAATGGAGTTATCGGCCTAAGTCGTTCTTAAGATTCATACAACCGGTACGGTCTACTTCGATTCCAGTAAAGCTCAGATACCTGAACCAATTTAATGCCCATCCCAATTTTCTTTGACCTATCAATTGAGTTAGACAACTCTGGTAAATATTTCGGAGCATGAAAATGGAACGCGTTTTTAACGATCTTATCCGCATGAGCAACAATTGGTCGCGTACCGCAGGGGACTTTTCGCCTGAGACTTGGGGTGCAATTGCACTTTGTTTGATTGCTGCCGCCTATTTCACGATGAAGGGCTCGCCCGTTCGCGGCGGCTAACATAGTTGTCGTTGGTATTCGTCCGCTCCCCAAAAATGTTCGAACAGCGTCAGACTCGAGAGGAAACGTTAGCCGCACTTTATTAGTTTGCGGCATTGCGGCGTCAAGAAATGCGACAGCTTTTGTGACGTCAAAACAAATTTGGATCGCCGGGCTCAAACCCCAATTCGCGAATGCGTTTTGCTTCCAGCGCTTCGCGGGGAACGTCTCCTTTTTCGTCGTAAAGAATACGACGGTGCTCAAGCATCACAGCAAGTTGACTTTTGAATCTACTGGATGTGATTTCGTAGGGGCTGAAAGCACCGTTAGATTCAAGCTGCAGGCGCGAACGAGCGGCATGGGCGAGTTCGGTCGCCGTAATCGCCAAGTTAATAAAAGACAACGCTTCCTCTGGCATAGCGCGAGCCCTTTGAAGCCAGCCATACGTATCAATATATCCACTCTCAACACTACAATAGGCCGCGCAAGACTCCAGGCTCGGAAGTTGGAGCAATAAGTTCTCTTCCGAAAAACCCAAATCCTTGAGCGTTTGCCGGTCTCGCTGACTTGCGCTAAAGTCATTCTCATGATCACGCAAAAGTGCTCGCGCCAACAATAGAATCGCCAAATCACCTCGTTGGCTATCAAGGATTTTCCGTTTCGAATCTAAGCTTTCGGGTTGGTTGTCAGCGTTTGGGCCTGTCAACATCAAGCGAATCACGCCATCGAAAACACTAGCAAATGCTGCGTCACGTTCCAGCATCTGGAGATCGATTTCATTATCTAATAAATACTCAAGGTCCTCTGTTACCTCAAACTCGCTGGCCAGGAGTACGCTTGCTGCCAAAACCGCTGTTGGGAATTCGCATTGCAGTCCCATTTGTGCAAACGGTGCGTTTTGATTGGACGCAAATAGCACTTTCATGTCAGCGTACGCCTGGTCCTGTAGTAGTTCGGCTAACGCACAAAAATAGGAGAAATGATTGATGGCCAGCTTTTGATTTTCCACAAGTTTAGGCAGTAACTCGCGCATTGGTTCAAGTTCCGCCAAAACTTGTTTCTCAAAAGCCGCGCGATCGATCGAAATACCCACATTGTTTTTCGGGGGTGTCGATCGGGAATTAGACTCGCTCGCGTTTCTCAAGGCAAACAGAATATTCAGTCGAGTCTCGTGATAGGTAAATTTCTTGATTTGTGAACGTAGCGAATAGGGTTGCGGCCAAGCCTCAATGTGTTCGTAGCAAGAATCGAGAGTAGCGAGTGCCTCTTCAAATCGCTGTTCCTGGCGAAGTATTTCGGCAAGCTGCAATTGAATTTCGAGAGCTTGGGGTCCCAAACTGGCGATCTCCATCAATTGCTCGATTGATTCCGTCTTTTCGCCAGAGTCGTAGGCATTGAACGCAGCTGCGGCTTGCCAACGCAAGCACTCCCAACGCCATGCTTTCGAAATGACGGGCAACAGCACAATCGCAATAACACCAACCACAATGGTTTTTGCGAAAGGGCTGGGATTTTTGATTGGCAAGTCATTGTTTGTCACGAAACACCATCTTCCAAAAACTCCTTCAATGTCGATTCCAATTGAGTCTGCATGGTCCGCAACAAATGTCGGCTGCGAATTTTTTTGCCTTCGCTATCGGTTACATAAAACACATCGAGGACTTGATGTCCGTATGTTGCCACGCGGGCGAATTGCACATCCAACCCGAGTTCAAATATTTTCCGCGTGATCGTGTACAGAACTCCCAGTTTGTTATAGGCAAATACATCGATAATCGTGGCCGAATCAACAGTGTGGTTATCAATCTCGACCTTGATCTCCGGGACCGATAATTTTGCCGCTAGGCCACCATCTCCCTTCCAGTTTTTCCGAAAACGTGGAGGTAAATTATCTTGGCCGGTTGCAATCTGTTCTGCGCGATATCTCAAGTCATTCAGTCGAGATTCTGGTGTTTCAATATTTTCCAAATCTTCAAATTGAAACCAATACCATAGTGACGAATCTGTCAACGGCTTAATGTCGGCAGTCATGGTTTTGAAGCCCATGCTCGCAAGTAGGCCTGTGACCTTATAAAAAATACCGGACCGAATTCTTTCGCGTTTGGCAATACAAAGTTCTATCAAGTTGACCGTTGTTCCCGAAGGAGGGTTTAGGGACGCCGCCGTTGAGCGAGGCGTGGGTCGAACCCAACACAGAACTTTGTTAGGCTCCGTTCCCTTCAAGCTAAGTAGTTGCTGGGCAATATCTTCTGGGCCATGAACTCGACAATAATTCCATGGCAATCGTTGCGCAGCGTTTCGCAGCCAGCCGCATTCCGCGTCGTCGTTGCCGAACTTGCTGATGAGTTCATAGACCTTTTGGTTGCGCGCATCGTAACCTTCCGTATTCAAGTGCCCAGTCAACTGTCCATGTGCGTTGTGGTAGAGCGCTGTCAGTAACTCCATTTTCCAAGGCGTCAACATGTCCGGTCCCACGGCCGTAATGTCTGCGACCGTTAGCAAGAACAACAGCGTTAACATGTTGACGCTGCCTGTGTTTGCCGCAAATTCTACAACCATGGCGTCGTCACCAATATCGCGATGAAACGCCACGTGGGACATAACCAAGTGATTGTGAACAAGAAACGTGACAGCATCGGCTTCTTCGTTACTTAACAACAATTGCCGGCAAACATCGATCGATATCCGCCGTCCGACCTCGCAATGTTCTTCAACGAATCCCTTACCCAGATCGTGCAAGAGCAGTGCCAAGTGCAAGATATGTTTGTTTCGTAAGCCGCGATACAGACGACCGACTAATCCCGTATCGGACTCAAAATCAGTGCAAGCACGCACGGCCTGCAGCGAATGCTCGTCGACCGTGTACTTGTGGTATTCGTTGAATTGCAGCAGACCTCGTGCATGTCGGAAGGCAGGGACGATTTTTTCAAGGACATGCATTTCGTGCATCATTTGTAAGACGCGACTCAGGCGTTTGGGATTTTCCAATAGCGCCATGAATTGCTGAGCCGTTTCGGCGGTCAACTCGAATTGTTTGGACGTCATTTCCTCACGAATCGCCATCCATGTTTCGTGTTCGATATCTTTCTCGTGAATAACAGCCAGTTGCATCAAACGTAAAATTTGTTGGATGTCACCCTTGACGCGAGCCATTTCGGCGGGGATCACGCCGATGAATTGCGTTCCAATTCGAAAGAGCCCGTCGACCTGGCGCGTGGTAAGAGGAGCCAGCATCATTCCAGCTAGAGTTACAGTCGAGCGTGACAACGTTGAAAACTGGTCGCAGACATGGCTGACTTGACTTGTGAACCGAAAGTAGTCCTGCATCATCGATTCGACAGCTAATACACCTTCGGTGCCTTTGTATCCGAACTTTTCGGCGATTCGAACTTGTTCATTGCGCCCCAGTCCATCTTGTGCTCGATTGGCTTGGAAGTGCAAGTCGCAGCGAATTCTCAAAAGGAAATCGGTTCCCTCGAAGATCTGTTTTGCATCGGAAACCGTGAGTGCTCGGCAGCGACATAGCTGGTCGATATCTGTTTCACCAAATCGCACGAATCCTAGCCAGCGAATCAAGTGTGTGTCCCGCAAGGCACCCCGTGACCGCTTAATATTCGGTCGCAGCAAATAGACGGTTTCGCCGTACTGTTTTCTTTCCTTCTCGCGAGCCGCCAAGATTCCGGCGACCAAATGGTTTTGATTTCGTTGGCTTTGTCGCTGAAGTCGAGCCAAGTAGTTTTGGTAAAGGTCAAGATTTCCCAGTAGCAGTCGCGATTCGGTCAGCGAAGAGAAAACCATGGGGTCGCGCATCGCCAACGAGCAAGCCTCCCGTGGAGACCGAACGCTAAACCCTAGCATCAATCCCGTGTCATTGATCGCTTGGGCAATCCGCCTCGCGTATTCTGTAATCGCAGCGGTCATTGCACCAGGGAATAGCATCATCAAATCAACGTCGGAATATGGAGCAAATTCGCGCCGCCCACAGCCACCATGCAGGACCAACGCAATTTGGTTCTCGACATCCTCGCCCAATTCGGTGAGTACCGAATCATGGATAAAGCTCAGGAGGCGGTCTAAAAGATCTGCGAGGCAATTGACCGTTCGTTTACCACCAGCACCAGCTTCATGGGCCGTTCGAATCACCTGCTTGCCATCGTTCCAACGTGTCTTGGCGGCGAGCACATAGTTGGGCAGCCCACTTGCAGTTGGCGTGTTAGACGCTTTATTGTTTTGCGTCTTACTTGCCTGCTCGCTATTAGATTGCGTGTTATTAGGTTGTGTTGGCCCTGGTTGCATAGACACAACGTCTTCCGATTTGAGTGTCTCGCTAACGAATCAGCCGCTCACATTCAGACGCAACGATTTGTTCGAGAATTAAGTAAGTGCTAAAGTCGAAAACGTTTCAAATCAGATTGCATCTGGGCCAGTTTCACCCGTTCGGATGCGAATGACGTCTTCCAAGTTTGTTACGAAAATCTTGCCATCACCCATTTGGCCCGTAACCGCTTTTTCCATGATTTTGTCGATGACGGGGCGCAGAATTTCGTCAGGAACGACCACTTCAACTTTTACTTTAGGAATGAAATCGATCGCATATTCATTGCCACGGTACATCTCGGTATGTCCCTTTTGACGACCAAAGCCTTTGACTTCAGTAATCGTCATGCCTTCGACACCACATTCGATGAGTGATGTTTTGATGTCTTCCAACTTAAAGTGCCGAATTATGGCTTCTACTTTTTTCATAAGAACCCTGCGCATCCAATGAGCAAAATCGTTGACTGAGCTGAAAGAGCCAATCCCGAAAGTGTAACCACTTGCCGCGAAGGCTCTGGACTAGATTGTACCCATTACTGTCGCGTTATGCAGCGTCTCTTCGCACAAAATTTAGAGCTATAACGTCGTATCGGCCGTCATTCTTCTCGCGATTGTTGTGGTAACCATTTTGTTTCCATTCCGCTGAGGCGCATGTTTTCGAACCGTGCCATGACAAACAATAAATCACTCAACCGATTAACGTAGGTGATTTCTATGGCAAAACAGGCGTCGTTATCGAGCGAACGAATAAAACTCACCAATGATCGCTCGGCGCGTCGACAAATGGCTCGCGAAAGATGCAAGGACGCGGCCACCGGAACGCCACCCGGCAAAATGAAAGCGTCCATTGCAGGCAGTCTTTCATCCATCCGATCGATATTTACCTCAAGCGTCTTCACGTCGGATTCCGCCAAACGAAGACCTCGTGGTGATTGCGAGTAGGCGGCTGCCAGTCCGGCGCCTAAAACGAACAAATCTTCTTGAATTCGTTTCAACGCGTTTTCGTTTTCCGGCGAAATGCCATGCGAAAGGACAACACCTAAGGAACAATTGAGTTCATCCAGGCCACCTATTACTTTGAGACAGATGTCGTCTTTATGGACGCGTGTGCCACCAAGTAGCCCAGTTTCGCCCTGGTCGCCCTGTTTGGTATAAATTTTCATAGTGATAGTTTTGTTTTGAGTTGCTTTTTTTCGTAGCGTTTGTTTGGCTTTGGTCACGGGCCATCGTAGACTCCTCATAAGATTGTAGCCCATTCACCTTGTCAATGGTTTTGACGATGTCACTTGACGACATGACGCCAATTGTTTCTTGCGGTTTTCTGGTGTTCCGGCAGGAGCCAAACTATTCGTTTCTGTTGATGAGACACAAGGACCGTTGGGACCTACCAAAAGGGCATGTTGACGCGGGTGAATCATTTCAACATTGTGCCCTCCGCGAACTGAGTGAAGAAACGGGGATCACAGCCGACGAAATTGAGATCGAAACGGGTTTCGAATATCGAACAGAATACACGGTGAAGCTCAGACGCTACGGCGACTCGCCGCGAAACAAAACCTTGATCATCTATTTGGCGACGTTGACCCGGCCGGTCGAAATCTTGGCGACAGAACATTTAGGTTTCGAATGGTTCGATTGGAACCCACCCCACATAATCCAATCGCAAGCCATCGATCCGTTATTGGCCTATGTCGAAGATTGGCTGAGTCGCTCTTCCAGAAATTATCCTGACTCCAAGCGGGATTTCGAGTAAAACCGAAACTCGTTCTCAAGAGAGTCAAATGCACTAAGCGCCAGACAAATTTCTTGGTTTCACTGAGGCACAGAAAGTGCCAAAACCAAAACTGGAGGCGCAGGGCAGGGCAACTGGTCGACGATGCGGTTGATGTAAGCAGATTGCTTCGCCCAATGAATATGCCCGCTATTTGGTTGTTTAGCCATTTTAATGCTGTTGGTGAACTTGAGTCATAGACTCAGAATTCTGCCCAAAAGAGGCCTTGGTTTTCGCCATTTCAGCAAACCTTTCGACACGCCCTGGTCGATTACTAGCGGGCACGGAGAACGCCGAGGAGATTGCTAAAGCTGTCGGTCCAGAGCACCACGCGCTGATTGGTTCCTGCGGATGCTGTCGGGGATTCAATCGACTTAACTCCAACATCCACCAACCGTTTTTCTTGCCGCGACAACAGAACCCAAGTCGCATCCGATTGAAATGTTGTGTCATCCCGGTCGGAATGAACCTCGGCTAACCACAAACCTTTCTGAAGGGCTGCCCCGCGGACGACGGGAGCCAACGAAAAATGTCGGTTTGAAATGTGAATGGCGAGTATTCCGTCCTCTCGAAGATTCCGCAAATAAATATCAAATGCCTCGATTGTTAGCAAATGTGTAGGAATTGCGTCGCTACTGAACTCGTCTACGATCAAACAATCGAATTGCTGTCGCGATTCCCGTTCCATTGTAAGTCTCGCGTCGCCCATGCTAAATTCGATGGTTGCAGGAGAGTCCTTTAAAAACGTAAAGTACTGTTCGGCTAGCTCAACCACCAAAGGATTGATTTCATAAAAACGGATTTGGTCACCGGCGCGACCCCACACCGCAAGCGTTCCCGCGCCAAGGCCAACGATTCCGATTTGTCGCGGTTGTGTCGATTGCGCCTTCAGGATTAGTCCTGCGCCGGAATCTGCGCAGTAATAGCTCGTCGGCTTGGTGCGCCAGCCTTCATCCATTACTTGTTGCCCATGCAAAATCTGTCCGTGCACAAGGTCGCGAACGGGATGACCATTTTCTTCAAGGTCACTTACTCGCAACACGCCGAAAAAATTTCTCTGCACAGTAACAAGCCCCGCGTTGTTTTTTGTCCCGATCTTCCAAACGGCAATGCTCAGACCGATCACTCCCAACACCGATGCCGTCAGCAGAGATCGCCAGAAAAATTTCGAAACGGCTTTGGGCCGATCGCGAAAGTAACTGACGACTGCCAAGACAGCGCAAGCGACCATTCCCACTTGCAGTTCGTGATACCGCGCAAACATCTGAGGCGCGATCAGGGCCACAAAGAGACCTCCCGCAGCACCGCCAGCTGAAATCCACAGATAAAACGCAGTCAACTGATCAGATTCGGGCTTTAGTCGCACCAACTCACCATGACATACCAAACAGCAAACAAACATCGCGCCGAAATACCCGGCAATTTGGAATTCGAACGTTGTCTTCGGTCCAGCATTTATCAAGTAGCAAAGCAGTACCAACGAAGCGACCAACAAACAGGCCAAGATGACTCGTCGATAAAATCGTCGGTGGGCAAAGGCGATGATAAAAGTCAACAGATACAAGGTCAGGGGAACCACCCACAAGAAAGGTACGGCGGCGACGTCAATGCAAACCTGGTTGGTTGTTGCCAACAGCAACACCGAACTACAAGCCGAAAGTGCAAACCACAGCCAACTCACACCCTGTAAAGAACGGCTTGGGTGGGGAGCAGGCTTCATTGCTACGTCCCTGGCAACTTCCTTGATCCCCCACAGAAACTTTGCAGTCGCTAACCAGAACAAGGCAAACAGTCCAAAGCCCCACGACCAAATGATCGCTTGGGAATTTGTCGACCAACGCGGCTCGACAAAAAACGGATAACTCAGCAAGCCCAGTAAAGAACCGACGTTCGAAAGGGAGTACAAACCGTAAGGCGAACGTCCAGGATTTGCTCGCCCGAACCAGGCTTGCAGCAAGGGACCATTCGCCGCGAGTAGAAAATAGGGCAGGCCAACGCTGGCCGACAAAAGCAACAAAATACGAAGTACCGGAGCTTCATTTCCCGTCGGTTTCCAACTCGTCGAGGGCGTAATGGGCAGTAAAGCAATCGCGCACAAAAGTAACAAAAGGTGCATGAAAAACTGTGCTCGCACGCCAAATGATTTTGTCAGCCAATGTGCGTATGCGTAACCTGCAAACAAAAACAACTGAAAGAACAAGATGCAGGTTGACCAAACTCCAGGAGTGCCCCCAAACCACGGCAGGATGTACTTTCCCGTCAGCGGTTGGACTTGAAAAATCAGGAACGAACTTGTGAATATTGCTGCCGCAAATACAAACCAACCTCCCTGTTGCTGACCACGATTGTCTTGAATCATACCACCTCAGTTTGCTGCCTGATTTTTTTTTGAACCCATTTGTATCAGAAATCTGGGCCGCGCGGCGACATCTTGTGCCGATCTCGGTTCAAAAGACGTCTGATTGAGAACAAAGACAACTCACCTTTGATTTGCTGACACCTTGGCGTTGCATTCGTTTGGTTCGTCATTGCGGCTGATTGGAAGTTGAATTTTGTCTAGCACGATTTATCTAATCCCAAAAAAGCCAACATCAAGAACAGCACCAATGTACCCACAATGCTGCAGGTACTCCGCTCTTAACTGTTTAATTGGAGGACCGAAATACAAAGGCTAAGGATAGTCCGCCAATGCTCTAGGTGGCAAAAAGCAACAGCCAAGCGAAAATCGACAATTTCGAGAGGTTAAGATTCAAATAACCCGATGGGAAATCTTGTTGAGAATTTCCAT
>JAHEAM010000126.1 GCA_024642765.1 Planctomycetaceae bacterium | reverse complement strand
AGAATTGGCACATGACTATTTGTGGAGAGTTCACCAGGCTGTTCCGAAGAAGGGTTTTATTGGTGTCTTCAACCGGTCTCAATACGAAGACTTACTGATTGTGCGCGTCCACAACTTGGTACCGAAAGCCATTTGGTCGAAACGTTTTGACCAAATCAATGACTTTGAACGTTTGTTGACCGAGTCGGGAACGACGGTCGTCAAGTGTTTCTTGCACATCGACAAAGAAACGCAACGGCGGCGATTGCAGGACCGAATCGACAACCCGGAGGACCACTGGAAATTCAACCCGGTTGATTTGGAAGAACGAAAAATCTGGGACGAATACCAATTGGCCTACGACGATGTAATCACGAAATGCAACACAGCTCACGCTCCGTGGTATATTGTTCCGTCCAATCGTAAATGGTACCGAAACTTAGTCGTAAGCAATTTATTAAGGAACAAGCTGGAAGAATTAAAACCAAACTACCCGCTTTCCGAGAAGAGTTTCGAGAGTTTGGTTGTCGAGTAAACTGATGTTGTCGAGTAAACTGATTATGTGAAACAAGTTTCGGAAGTGGGTCTAGGGCTGGTGCCCGGCGCGGCCTTCAAAGCCGTTGGGCTGCACGAAAAACGTGTGGTTGGTGGGTTCGATTCCCATGCACTTCCGCCATTTGTATTTTTTGTTTGCTGTTGTTTTGTTTGCTGTTGTACTGGGTAGGCGCTTCGACTCGAGGCCTATCGATACCGAGCCAACCAGTGAGCGTATGGCGCTGGTAGGGTTTCCTGTGCCGCGTCACTCACAAGAAGTTCTTTTGCGGCCTGGTAGGGCCAATGCGGGTTGGCTAGAAAGGGACGCCCCAAGGTCGCGAAGTCGATTTTTCCGGAACTGATTAGATCGTTGGCTCCCGCGGGTCCATCGATATACCAACTCGTCGTGCCGGGAAGGCCCGTTTCATCAAGCACCCGCGCAGCGATGTCGCCGAGAATGTTGGGCCCCCAGGGAATCTGAGCTGAGGGTGTATTAAAGCCGATGGAAACATCGACAGAATCCAATCCGGCTTGCTTCATGCGTTTTAACAAAGCGATTGAATCAGCAATTATCGATTCATCATTGCCAGCAAACTCGACCACGCTAAAACGAACCGTTAGTGGCAAATTTTCTGGCCAAACATTTCTGGCGGCCGTCAATGTTTCCAAAAGATAGCGCCCTCGATTTTCGGCACTGCCGCCGTAATGATCTTGCCGCAGATTGGAATAGGGTGACCAAAAGTTCTGCGCCAAATAGCCATGCGCAAAATGCAACTGTAACCATTCGAAACCAACATCTCTCGCTCGTTCCACCGCGCGAACCGTATCGGCTTGAACACGAGCAATATCCGTCAACGTCATTTCTTGAGGTACACGAGGTAGGTTAGCACCGAACGCGACTGGCGATGGTGCCAGTGGCATCCAAGAATTCGGCTGGCCCGCGGGAATATGGTCATCGCCCTCCCAAGGCCGATTCGCCGAAGCCTTGCGACCGGCATGTGCAAGTTGAATCCCTGGCACGGCCCCCCAATGCTTCATCGCTTGAACAATAGGAGCCAACGCACTGGCTTGTTTGTCATTCCAAAGGCCCGCATCGGCCCAAGTTATCCGGCCTTCTGGCGAGACAGCAGTTGCTTCGACGATAACGAGCCCTGCTCCACCTCTAGCGAGCGACGTGTAATGAACTTGATGCCAATCATTGGCGACGCCGTCTTGCGACATGTACTGACACATAGGCGAGACCGCAATTCGATTCCGCAACGTGATGCCTTTAAGGGTGAAATTATCGAATAGCGTTGGCATTTTGAATAAACATTCGTTGATTGGACAGCGAAAATGGGTGCAAGACGTTTGCAGCCAAATAGGATCATAGCGTTTATTGAAGAAAAACAGACGACTGACAAGGTAGAAGTTGACTGTATCAACCCAACATTTTTTCAGAAGATGACGTATTCGGCACGGCTACGCATCTCAAGTTTTCCTGCGGAGTCGTAACCTGCAGCTTTGATTCGTAAACAGGGAAATTGAGAACTTGCCAAGCCACGGCCATTGGAATTCCAGCGATCATGTCGTGTCGCTAGCATTTCAAACGGCGAAATTCTAAAGTTTCAACGGTGTTTTTTGCCTAATTGATACGATTTGTTGGTAGCCATCGCTTGAATTTGCCGATGCCTTACTAAGTCGCACAACCGATTTTATCGGAATTCAAATAATCATCGGAAAAATCCGCAAGTTCGGCAGAGTTTATCACGATACTTAGCGTTAGAAATGCATACCAAAAAGGGAATTGCGATGCTAAACAAATCATTACGGACAATCTTCGCACTGTTTATTGCGGCAGCCTCACTCAGCAGTGTTGGGTGTTTTGCTCCGATAGGGCCGACGCTGGGAATTTTCAGTATTCCAGTACCAGTAACACCTTACTGGCAAAAGTCTTACGAAGACAAAAACTATGTTCACGAACGCTATGCGCGTGTACCTATCATGGGCCCCATACAGCCAGGCGGACCAATCGTAGCGTTGGATCCACCGTCGGATGACGAGGTTTGGTGGGCACTTGAGCGTGCTCGACCCGTTCAAGGAGGAATTCCGTTCTTCCATGAAACTCAATACAACAATATGACCATTATCAAAGACAAAATTGCGGACTATATCGACCCACCTCGCGTGGTACCGCTTATCGGCCCGGTTCAACTGCATCATGCTCACTACAAGTGCACGATCTATTTTGAAGAACGCAAAATCATCGGTTGGCCATTCCCACACACTTTGATTGACGACGAAGCTCAAGAAGTTGTGTACGTCGACCACAACCACTTCCATATGGTTGGAAACGTTGACTTTGGAACCGGCACGTCGAACTACTAAATGAATTGCTAGTTGATCTCGACATTTTCACTATTCTCAAAGACCACTTGGCCTGCAACCGAGTGGTCTTTGTTTATAAGCAGTCTTTCGTCAAGCCTCATTTTCGGGTGGTTGTGAGAAATTCACGAACAACGTCGTCGTTCATTATTTTACTTTGGGTCCGGTTCTGAAAATGATTGCGGAGAATGACTTTCGGCGTGGCCGGAATAGCCTTCGATGTGGAATATGTCGGCTTAAATGTGACGGAGCTAACGACCTTGCGGTCGTCAGTAGCCCTTGCCTCATCGGCCTATTTTGTTGCCTCAGGCCTTTTCTGAGGAATTCTATTTGTCAATTTTGACGCGTGATGTTTGCAAGCACCCGAAAGAATGTAACAATTGTTCGTTGATTCCGATCGGCTACCAAAATTGCAATCATCGAGCCCAATAATTTGGGCTGTTGTCTGGTGGTTCAGGCATTTTGCTCATTTTCACGCTTGCTGTTTTGCAGCCTTGACATCCAAAAAAAACTGATTCGTGGCAAACTCTCGATTCTCGATATTAGGGCAGCGTCTAAACACTGGGTTGGTGTGGGTGGCGCTATTGACGTTGCCACTCATCATGTGGGGAGCCTCGCGGGCCTTCAGCGTCTTTTCCAATGACGTGCGACAGTGGTTGCCTAGCGGCTTTGAGGAAGCACAGCAGTACGATTGGTTTACGAAGTACTTTGGCGTCGACGAAATGGTGGTTGTTAGTTGGCCAGGCTGTGAGATTGACAGTCCTGAGTTATTCGCATTTGCTGAAAATCTCAGGGATTATCGTGATGGCAACGGCCAACTGACTTTTGATCGCGTCTTAACCGGCGACGACGTCCTAACCAAGATGTTGGACGCTGGAATGAGCCTCGCAGAGGCCAAAGAACGCTCAACTGGGATTTACTTGGGAAATGACGGAAAGACGACGTGCTGTCTTTGTTATCCTTCGGCAGCTAACGTGCAAAATCGCGCGAGTGTCGTGCAATTGGTTTTAGACAAGGCCACGAAGGCCACCGGACTAGCGTTAGAGCAAATTCATATCGGTGGCCCCACTGTTGATGGGGCAGCGATCGATCAAGAAAGCAAAACGGCTCTTAAGAATTTCCTGTGGATGACTTTTGTCGTTGTGCTCCTGTTAACTTGGGTTAGGACTCGGAAATTCACGCTGTCGCTTGTCATTATTTTCATGGCGTTGTATTGCGCTGCCGTTGGCCTGGCCGTATTGCGCTGGACGGGTGGCACAATGAATCTGACGATGATCATGCTTCCGACCCTAACTTTCATCCTCGCCGTTTCAGGCGCGGTTCACATGACCAACTATTATTTGAAGTCACTCAAACTCGATTCTACGACGGCGCGCCAGGAAGCCGTCCGACACGGTGGTTTTCCTGTGGTCATGTCGTCGCTGACAACTGCTGTTGGGATGGGGTCTCTGGCAGTTAGTAAGATTTGGCCGATCAAGCTGTTTGGCGTCTACTCGGCGACTGCCGTATTGGTCAGCTTACCGGTATTGTTGATATTGCTCCCAGCCGCACTCGAAACGATTCGCCGACGTTTGCCCAGTGTGTTTGCGAATGTAAGTGACGAAGACAGCAACTATAGCACTAACTCTGGCGTCGTTATGTGGCTGTCACATAGTGTCTGGAAATGGAACATTGCGATCGTTCTCATTTCGGTTTCCGTTTTGGTATTCTTAGGCTCCGGGGTGGCACGACTCAAGGCAACGGTAAACGTACAAAACCGCTTTGCGCCTTCAACCAAAATCATTCAGGACTACACGTGGTTGGAACAAAACCTTGGTCCCTTGGTGCCGATGGAAGTCATCCTAAGAATCCCCAACGAGTTTTCGATTGATAACTGGAATCGAATGCATCTTGTTGAACTTATGGAAAAGCGCATTCGGAAAAGCGATTTCGTACAAGCATCGTATTCCGCAGCGACCTTTCGTCCCAATCTACCGGAGCGCGGGAATCGCGTCGTCCACGAGTCGATCATTCAAGCCTGGAATAACAGCTTTGAGCAACTTGTTAAATCCCGATTAGTCTATTCCGAACGCGATGAACAACTTTGGCGAATCAGCATCCGAATCGCAGCGATGGAAGGCGCCGACTACGGAAAACTTCTTGACTCGATTGGCCAGGAAGTGAATGCCTACCTTGACGAGATCAATGAAAAATTTTACGTCGAAAATCAGGAGCCTATTAAAGCGGTTCTGACGGGTGGCGTTCCGATGATGTACAAGGCGCAACATCAAGTACTAAACGATTTGGGAATCAGTTTCTTGACCGCATTCTTGTTGATCTCGCTGGTGCTGGTGGTGGTTTTGCGCGGAGTTGTTCCCGGTCTAGTTGCTATGCTGCCGAATGTTTTTCCACCGTTGATTGTATTTGGGACGATGGGTTGGCTGGGGTTGCCCATTGAAATTGGGTCGGTAATGACGGCCAGTGTGGCGATGGGAATAGCAGTTGATGATACGATCCACTTTTTGAGTTGGTACCGGCGGGCAACACTCCAGGGCATGGAGCGTCGCGAATCGGTAATGTTTGCCTATAAGTTCTGTGCCAAATCGATGGTGGATACAACTTTAATTTGTGGATTGGGCGTTTCGCCGTTTATGTTTAGCGTATTCATGCCAACAGTACGATTCGCGCGGCTGATGTTGCTGTTACTATTAGTGGGTCTTTTAGGCGACTTGGTAATGTTGCCAGCATTGTTATTTGGTCCAATTGGCGTCCTATTTCGAAATCGAAAACCGGATTTACTTTCAGAAATCGAACCGGAAACGGGGCAAAATATCAAGGCGTTCGACGAGACAACCATTTGATAGGGAGGGTTGTTATCGGAATCAGCCTTAAAACGGTTAAAAAACAAAGGCAATCGGCATAATCGGTCAACTTTGCCTAGAGTTGCATATTAAGGCGTTCCGAATAAACTATCGGCTGCCAAATTTGGCGGTAAGGCACCAATCCTTGTGACGTTTTCACTCAATTCCAGCAATTCGCCTGTGGATTTCCATTAAAATGGGTCATTTCGCCAATTAGTCCACCTTATTTTCACTTGAGAGCTTGAACCTAAATGTCGGATGTCTTTGAAAAATGTGATGAGTTTTGGTCTCGAATGGGAAAAATCGCTGGCGACATGATGGAGCCATTGCGTGATACCTTTTTTCGCCGCTTTCCGATCACCAATTGCTTGCCGAATTTCATGAAGGACGGCAAGGAGTATCTGCAAGTCTCGACGAATGACTACCTCGGTTTGGCAACGCATCCCGACGTGATTAGCGCAGGAGTTGAAGTTGCAAAAATAAATGGTCTCGGTACGCCATTGGGTGCTCGCCCCTTGACCGGGAATACCGACCTACACGTCGAGCTCGAAGAAAAGCTTTCGAAGTTTCGGATGACTGAATCGAGTTTGGTTTACAACCTCGGATTGTCGGCCATGTCGGGAACGATCGCTTGCCTCGTTGGTCGGAAGGAACGCATTTTCGTAGATGCCTACGCCCATAGCTGCGTTCACGATGGGGCACGACTTTGCAAAGGCGAAGCGAGTTGGTTTGCGCATAACGATATGAATGACCTTGAAGAGCAACTCAAGGCTTGTCCGGACAATGTCGCTAAAATGATTGCAGTTGATGGCGTTTACGGCATGTCAGGCGACTTGGCTCCGTTGGATAAACTCGTCGAACTCAAGAAAAAGTACAATGCCCGACTGTTCGTCGACGACGCGCATGGTACCGGTGTGCTCGGTGAAAACGGTCGCGGCACTTGCGAGTTATTCGGCGTCGAGCATGAAGTTGATATTCACGGCGGTACCTTTGCCAAATCGTTTGGTACGTTTGGAGGATACGTTTGCGGACCCCAGAATGTGTTGCGTTTTGTGCGACACGTTTCGCCAGGATTCATGCTAACCAAGGCGCTGCCTGCGGCAATTGTTGCTTCGACAATTAAGTCGTTGGAACTGATGCAACAATTACCAGAACGACGCATGAGGCTTTGGGAAAACATCAACGTCTTGCGCTCGGGTTTGCGAGCTGCCGGTTTTAATATCGGCAATCCTGAAGGTGCCGTGACATCGATCTTCACGCGTGGTGTGACGGCATTACATGCGGTCAAAATGCTGGATGAGGAACATCAAATCATTGTGAACCCTGTAATGTATCCAGCGGTACCCTATGGAACCTCGATCGTTAGAATGACGCCAAGTGCTTTGCATACTCCAGAGCAGATGCAACAACTTATCGACGCTCTTTTGGCGGTCGACAAGAAGATCCCACTGCTCGAAGGAAATCATGCTGCGGCACATCGTGCTGTGGGAGCGTCGTCGACAGTTTCGCCTCAAACAACGCCTAACTAAAGCGTTTCGCGAACGAGTTCACAATCGCCACTAAAAACAGGGTTGTTGAAAAAGAACGGTGAAAACACTGAGTTGGCTCGCAAGGGTACATCCACGTGAACATTGACTGTCTTTGTGTCGGCTGCAATGTTGGCAGGCGTTGACGTAACTGTGAAACCACGAACACCTAATGACCGCAAGATGAAACCCGCAGCGTTTTCGCATCGACGTGGCGTTGCGCCTGGAATGACGCCTGCACGTGCGCCTTCGTAAGCGGCGCTTTCGGCAGCGTGCTGCAACATGGCAGCGTGACAAATCTCAAAC
Source organism: Planctomycetaceae bacterium (assembly GCA_024642765.1). Taxonomy (GTDB): domain Bacteria; phylum Planctomycetota; class Planctomycetia; order Pirellulales; family Pirellulaceae; genus BJ22. The sequence goes on along the minus strand of JAHEAM010000126.1, from coordinate 1,732 downwards.
GAACCAATCACCAACAAGAAGAGGATTGGCAGGCATAGCGCAAATTCAACGGTAGTCGCTCCACGACGATTCATTGTACTACTCATATTTCTAGATTGGGTTGATGTCATTTTTGGCTTCCAGACTCCGTGGAATTAATCAATCAGAAGCACGGATAGCTGTCGAGCGATCGTCCGGAAGACGTCTTCAAGTTCCTGGTTGTTGCTGGCGTGTAGGAAGATTCCTTTCGAAGGAGCGGCAACATTTCGCATCAATTGTTGATTTGCACCGTTTCCAAATGTCACGGTGTGGACTTTTACATCGGGATTGGCTCGAGCGACAACGTCCGGAAAAATTCCAGTGTTGTGGTTGCCGTCTGTCATTACAATTATGGCCTTCTCAGCAAAAGGCCGTGAGAGGGGATCGTTTTTGATGGAGTCAATTCCCATTTGAAGTCCCAACCCGATTGCGGTGTTGCCGTTCGGGCTTTGCGTTGCGAATGCGTTAACAAGGGCCTGAAGGTCGGGCGTTAATTTCACGAGTTTTCGGGAGGTCGTGCTATAGACGATCAACGAAACATGCTCTTTCTGTGATGTTCGATTTAACTCCGCAAGAAATGCTGCCAATGCGTTGACAAGTCCTTGAAATCGTTGGTTTTGAGCCATTGAACCTGAAACGTCGAGTACCAACGCAATATCACGGTCCGAGCGTACAGCCGTCGATGATTGGATGGGTTGAAATTGAGTCACGCCAAAAAGTGGACCGAACAACATGGCAACAGAGCCGTCTGCGCTTCCCGATTGGCGTGAGCCTTCGACTCGAACCGCGTTGAGGATGGCACCTCCAGAAGCAAATGAAAATACTTGACCGTTCTGGGCAGTGGCTTGACCCAATTTGACTTGGCCAGGCATAACTGTCAGCGGTCTCCCAGCGACTTGATTTTGAGATGCGATTTGTATCGCAGCGGCTATCGCCGCATTTGGGTCTTGAGTTCGGCTCAATGCTTCTGCGCCTGCTCGAGCTGCTGCGTCGGTTGCCAGTCTCAGTTCGGCTCTGGTTACGTGCATCCGGGCAACGTCAACAGAAAACACAACTGAGATAAACAAGATCACCATCACCAAGGCAAAAAGCGGGATCATTGCGCCCGTTCGGCTTTTACGAAAACAAATTATCATTATTGCGTTCCAATACTTCTATTCTTTGACCATGGTTGCTTGAGCTGTCACAGTTGTGACCCGCAACAAATTGCTGTTGATATAGCGATTTGTAACTGCAGGAGCTGTTGCCGTAACAGTGATCACGGTCCCCGCTGGAGCGCTCTCGACGTTCGATGGGTTAAATGTAACGTTAAGGTTGTTGATTCTGCGGCCGCGCGCAACACGTTGGGCGGCATCAACGGCATTCGCCGAATTGCCACCCACTTTGGTAGAGACGATTGCTGCCTCGTAGGCACATTGGACCATTGCTTGTTTGGCAAACATTAGACCCGAGCATTCGATCGAACCTAGCACCAACAACACAATGAGGGGCATCATGACGGCGAACTCGACCGTCGCAACGCCGTGCCTGTTTTTTCGTTTCATTCGATTTCTCATCGTCGATTCGTGATTGAGTTGGGAATTTAGAGAGCTACGACCACTACACGCTGGCTTCTACTCGTGAAGTATCGCTCGCTAGATCACTAGACTTTGCTTGGTATCGCTCTGAAATGGCGTTAAATTCAGAAGCAACTTCCAACCAGAAGTCGTCGCCG
>JAHEAM010000583.1 GCA_024642765.1 Planctomycetaceae bacterium | reverse complement strand
AGGCACCGATATTTCTACCCACGTCAATGTTTGCAATATCAATTGAGACGATTTCGTAAGCCGTGTTCGATTGAATTCCTTGCTGCAACACTGCTTTCGAAATTCGATCCGGCGTCGCCAGTGCTTCTTCATGCGAATCCATGGAGCCAATCGTCGAAACGATTCCTTGTCCGACGCGTGCAATGATCGTTTCTTCGGTCGCACCGCCAATCAATTGATCCAAATTTGTACGCACAGTAACTCGAACGTGCGTGAGCAATTCAACACCATTTTTGGCAATTGCACTCAATCGGGTATTACCCGCAAATGCTGGGTCAGGACAGTCGATGACCTTGGGAAAAATACTTGTGCGCACCGCTTCCCGCAAGTCTCGCCCGGAAAGATCGATCGCCGCCGCACGTTCAAAGTCCAACTCTAGTCCAGCTCGATTGGCGGCGATGATAGCCAAGACAACCCGCGCAACATCGCCACCGGCCAAGTAGTGCGATTCCAGAACAGAGGTCGTCTTTCCGCCGCCATTGGCGATCGTGATTCCAGCCTGCGCGATCATCACTTGGGCTTTAACGATCGTGTTAGCATTCACCCGTCGAAGCGTCATGCCGATCAAGCTGAGCAAACGAACGTTCGCGCCGGACATATAGGCCTGCAACCAGAGCCGCCCATATGTTGTGACAATCACAAAGGTAAAGATTGCCAGAACGATCGCGAAAATAGCTCCGCCAATCCATAGCCAGGAGTAATTGTCGGAAGCAGCAAGCAGATTGAAATGTTTCAAACGGCACCGCCGAAATCGACGCCATCGGCAGCAGGAGGTGTTGTGAACAAAATAAAGTCCGTTCTTTCGAAACGCCGACGAATCTGAATTCGGAGTACATTTCAGAAAATAAAACGATTCAAGTCGCGAAAATTCTCGCGAGTATTGCTTGGCCAAATCATTGTAACAGCTATCAATGAATATCACGTCGAATTAACTTGCGAGCGCGATTTAGACGCAAGAAATGCGAAAACTTTGCCTCAGACACTTCGCGGGAAACAGATTCCACGTCAGTGCCAAAACACGATGGGGTGTGGAGCCAGCATTTTGGCAATTCATGGCTTTGTCACTCACTACCGCCGCTTGAAGTATGGCTGCTTGCGATCTTGACTGGCGTGCCTGTTTCCACATTGTCGCCAGGATAGAGGATCACGATATCATTTGGCTTTAGGCCGGCGACGATTTGTGTTTGGGAATCATTTTGCATCCCCAATGTAACTGGCGTCATTGAGGCCTTGCCATCGGCAACAGTCAAGACGTGCCACTTGCGTTCGAATCGAAACAGAGAGCTGTTGGGTACAAGCAAAACGTTTTCAAGTTCTTCGATGGTGATTCGCGCTTCGACTCGGTATCCATCGCCAAGCGTCGCGATCCGATCAGACGTTTCATCAAAATCTGCAATAATGTTGACACGTTGTTCTTCGACACCTAGCGAAGAAACCTTTGTGAATGCTGCCGGCTCGATTACGCGCACGTGGCCACGCAATGGTTCGTTGCCGCCCCAATGTTCGATTGTAATGTCTGTGCCGGGACGAATTCGCGTTGCGTCCGTGGAAAGTACGTCAATTTCAATTTCCAAATTTCTCGGATCGCCGACTTCGATCAATGGCGTACCCACAGTGACCACAGTCGAACTTTCCTGAAAGACGCGTAAGACTTTCCCTGAAACTGGCGCAACTATTTCAAACGGCTCGGTCGCTTCAGAACTGGTCAAACCCGTTTCGGCATTGGCAGTCTCCACACCCTCCGAACTGCCAAATTGTTTCGAAGCAGCCTTGGCCATTTCCAATTCAAATTGGGCAACGTCCGTTTCGAAAGCTGCTGTTTTGACAGCTTGTGATGCTGCCATGTATTCGGCCTTGGCAGTATCAAATTCATCTTGAGAAATGGCTCGCTCAGAAAGCAATTTGGTCGAGCGATCAAATTTGATTTTTGCAAGGTCGTGATTGATACGAAATTGTTCGGCATTCGCGTTTACTCGTTTGAGAGACGCCTCAGATGCTTGGACACGCGCGTTTGCCTCAGCACGCGATCGTGCATCTAGAATCGCTGGTTCGCTCGGCAAGATGACTGCGATCAGGGAATGGTCGCCAGCAATGGGATCACCTGCATGCAATTGAATACGGGACAGTCGCCCAGAAACAGGAGCAGATATAACGTACTTCTCGCGAATGCGTGTCATTCCATCCTCACGTACAGAGACCCGCAAGCGACCCTCTACAACTTCAGCCGTTTCAACTTCGACTGCTTTGGGAACGAACGCATAGTAGCCGGCGCCAACAAGTGCGACTCCGATGAGCGACCAAATGATTGTTCGAATTGTAGGTTTCATGACTTTTTTGTTAACTGATTTCGCTTAGATATTTTTACTTTGCGGCTGGCATATTACCGCGGACCAAGACACTCCGACTTAAGATTATTCCCTTGATTTTAAGACACCGACTAAATTCAAATGTCTGACACGACTTCGAACAATAATCGCGGAGAAAAAAGTCG
>JAHEAM010000125.1 GCA_024642765.1 Planctomycetaceae bacterium | reverse complement strand
CGTCGCAATCACAATGCTGACTGCCTACGACTACCCGACGGCGCGCCTATTGGATGAAGCGGGAGTCGATATACTGCTCGTCGGCGACAGTCTGGCTATGGTCGTCCAAGGCCACGAGAACACGATCCCTGTAACCGTCGATGAAATGATTTACCACGCCGAGATGGTGAGCCGAGCATCCGATCGTGCGTTGGTCGTCATTGACATGCCGTTTCCTGAAAATCATCTCGGGGTTCATCAAGTTGTTGCCACCGCTGGCAAGATGATCAAGCAGTCGGGAGCCCAAGCTGTGAAGCTTGAGGGTGGGGCCGAACAAGTTGAAGTCATAGCCGCCTTGGTTAGCGCAGGAATTCCCGTAATGGGCCACGTAGGTCTTCGCCCTCAAAGCGTTCATGTTATGGGCGGCTACAAAGTGCAACGCGATGAAACGGTTTTGATGCAAGACGCGATTGCCGCTCAGTCCGCGGGCGCGTTTGCAGTTGTCTTGGAGTGTATCCCGACGGACATTGCTCATCGGGTGACCCAACGCCTGACGATCCCTACCATTGGCATCGGAGCAGGCATCGGATGCGATGGCCAGGTCCTGGTCGTGAACGATTTGATTGGAATGACAAGTGGGTACGTTCCGGCGTTTGTCAAACAATATGCAGACGTGGGCAATGACATCCGCAAGGCGGCACAAAAATGGTGTGACGATGTGCGCAACCGAGCCTTTCCGACCTCCGAGCAGTCCTTCCACTAGACCCTCGGGAATTTGAATCAAACCCGAAAATTTCGTTAGCCCTCTGCCGATCAAGTCACCATGTTAAAAAACGTCCCCAGCCGCTCCTTGGTATTTGCCGGAATGACCATCGAGGGTTACTCCCGAGCAGCCGTTCAGACGTACTGGCGAATCAATGAATTGAAATTGGGGTTCGACCTGGGTGCCCATCCATGGGACTTCATGGGCACACCCAATTGGTTGATTTCACATTGCCATTTGGATCATATTGCTGCATTGCCGTTGTATGTCGCTCGACGTCGGCTAATGAAAATGGAACCGCCACGGATTTGGCTTCCAGCCTATGCGGTTGAGGCAGTTCGCCGAATGCTGCAGAGTTTTTCCGCTCTTGACCGAGGTCGACTGCCTTGCGATTTGATCGGTGTTGAGGCAGGCGAACGGCACGAAATCTCACGAGAGATAGTCGTGCATGCCTACGAAATGGACCATCGGATCCCTGCCTTAGGATTCATCGTTTCCGATCGGAGAAAGAAACTCAAGCCTGAATATTGCAATTTGTCGGGTGACGAAATCCGGGACATTCGGATGAAAGGGATCGAAGTATCTTCCGAAGTCCTGGTGCCTCTCGTTGGATACACCGGTGATACCAATCCTCGCGGCCTCGATCAAAATCCAGAGTTTTTTCAAACCAAAATATTGATCACGGAAATGACGTTTGCGGCTCACGACCATCAACGCCAATTTATCCACAAGAACGGTCATATGCACCTAGAGGATTTTGTTGAACGCCGCGATGCCTTTCAAAACGAGTTGATCATAGCCTCGCATTTTAGTACACGTTACTCACGCCATGAAGCCGAGCGACTTGTACAACAGCGGTTGCCAGATATGTTCAATGGTCGATTGCAATTGTGGCTATGAGTGATTTACCTAGATCGGTATACGTGCATGTTCCCTTTTGCCGACACCGGTGTGGCTACTGCAATTTCACGCTCGTTGCGGATCGAGATTATTTGATTGAGCGATTCCTCGCGGCAGTTGATTGGGAGCTCCAACAAATGCCAACTTCATTAGAAATTGATACGTTGTATTTGGGAGGTGGAACGCCGACGCATCTGTCGGAAAGGCAACTGACGAAATTGTTCGAAACGATTGAACGCCGCTGCAAAAGGGCAGGGAACTGCGAGGTTACGATCGAAGCCAATCCCTGCGATGTCGTCGGTAGGCAAGAGACGTTTAAACGCTTGGGCATAAATCGGGTTAGCTTGGGTGTGCAGTCGTTCGACGCGCAAAAACTTCAGCAGCTCGATCGATCGCATACGCGGAATCAGATCGTTGAAGCGATCGAGGCCTGCCGTTCATTCGCTCAAAGCCTTTCGATTGATTTAATCTTCGCCGCGCCAGACGAAACGCTCAATGACTGGCGGCGCGACCTTGCGGAACTCAAAGGCCTGCCGATCAATCACATTTCGACCTACGAGTTGACTTACGAAAAAGGAACACGATTTTGGAATGCCTTGACACAGGGGCGACACTCAATCGCGACAGAAGACTTGCGCTTAGAAATGTATGATTTGACGATTGCGGAGTTGGCGAACTTGGGCTTTTGCCACTATGAGATATCGAGCTTCGCAAAACCGGGCTTCGAGTCACGGCACAACACTGTTTATTGGACAGGCAAACCCTTTTTGGCTGTTGGACCAGGTGCCGCAGGATACTTGAATGGCACACGCTACCAAAATACTCAGAGCGTCATTCGTTATTTGCAGCAAGTCGAGGCCGGTATGTCGCCCGTTTTTGACTTGGATGAGTTGCCTCCAATGGATCGAGCCAAAGAGTTATTGGCGATCGGATTGCGCCGAATCAATGGCATCGCAGAGAACGACTTTCGTGATGTCTCTGGGCTGAGCTTTGAGCAATGTGCCCAAAACGCTTTGCGAAAACTATCAGAATTGGGACTCCTCACGAGTGATGGTGGTACGATACGCCTAACCGCACGAGGCGTTCGACTTTATGACTCGGTAGCTGTCGAAATTTTGGGGAAGTAAGGCAAAGAACTTCTTTTCTTGAGAAAATTTCAAGAAAATCCCCAATTTGCTTGGTTGGTCCGCGAATTTCTGAAAGTTAAACCGTTATGGAATTCTAAGGACAATAGCCATGGCCTTTCACGTGCCCTACGAACAGCGACGCTGCGATCAACCTATATACATTGGTTTTGACGTTCCACCTCGCAGGAAAAAACACAACTGGACTGGGTTTTGGGGGTTCTTGTTGGGAATCTTCGGGATTTTCACTGCAGGTTTTCTCTCGCCTCTGGCCTTGCTGATTAGCCTTTGGGGCTTACGTAAGCAGCCTCGCGGATTTGCCACAGCAGGTGTTGTGCTTGGGCTAACGGGAACACTAATTGCGTCGTCGATTGTTGCTGCCGGCATGCGACACCACCATTCGATCATCGCCCGCAACGAACAACGTGCCAATAATGTAAAAGTGGAAAAGAGTGAGAAGATCTTTGCGACGGCCGCCGAGGAACTAGCTGATTTTGCAGGCGACCATTCCGGTGAACTGCCTGACCCCGTTTCCGGCAATATGCTGATGCTCAAATATAGCGATGCCTGGGGCAATCCAATCCGTTTCGACGCGGACAAATCAGGAGCGTCACTGCGAAGCGCGGGGGCGGACGGTAGAATCGACACAACTGACGATGTCGTGATGCCAGTGCCAGGAATAGTCAACCAGGAAATTGGTCTAACTCGCAACTAAATCAACCAACATTCCGCCAAATTTGATACTCTGCCAGTCATCGCCAAATGTTGACTGGCTTTTTTTGAGTACTTCCTCAGCGACACAAATGCGCTATCGTAGCGATTTGACTTTCGTTTCCATGCGTTAGGGTAATTTCGCATACGGCTAGACCGCTCCGTCACGCATGGCTTTCATCGCTTCGTCGGATTAGTTTCTTTACAAATCAAACTTTTTCTATTCGGAAAACTTTGACACTTTCGCACTGCGTCTTAGATTTCATCGAATTCAAATTCAACCACCGTTTGGTGTCTGGAATTTGAATTTGATCGAGCCGTGATTTCAGGGATTTATTCCTAATTCGCACACGATCTGTCGTTAACCACATTCCCAGCTTGTTTGAAACTGGGTTGGTGACAAGTAATCTTCGAATCTATGTTGGTTCGAGTAATTTTTTTCCGTCGGAGGAATGCAATGAAGAATCTAGTTTCTAAAGTACAACGTTTTTTGAAATCAGAAGATGGCCCAACAGCGGTTGAATATGCCATCATGTTGGCCCTGATCGTTATCGTCTGCTTGACAGCGATCACATCGATCGGAACCAACGCGACAGCTAAGTTCAACGCAGCTGCGACAGCATTGAACTAGTTGAAGATCCTCTGTCGTGAGAGGCAAAACGCTCTCTCTCATGTTAAAAGCCGACAGCGCCACCTGTTGTCGGTTTTTCTTTTGCGCTGGCAAGAAACGATTGATGCGGATTGTAGCGAATCAAACCATTGTGTTGGTTATTAGGCAAGCACTCCGAATCAAGCACAACGACAACAACCCGTTCAATTGAGCGAAAACGCAATTTCCAGCGGCATCCGGAGACTTTATCTAAAAAAACAAACTTTTCTAATCGGAATAGTTTGACTCACTCTGTTTTCGTCCTAAGTTTCAGTGAATTCAAATTCAAGCAGATCGAATCGACTGCCCTGAATGAGAGTTTGATCTTTTGAAACATATCGCAGTGTGTTGTGAATGCGATCGATTTAGCGTAAACAGTTTTCCGGTTCGAGGGTTACTCGAGTTGGAGGTTGAAGTTTGTTTTCGAATCTCTGTTGATTCGAGTAATTTTTTTCCGTCGGAGGAATGCAATGAAGAATCTAGTTTCTAAAGTACAACGATTTTTGAAATCGGAAGATGGCCCAACAGCAGTTGAATACGCCATCATGTTGGCCCTGATCGTTATCGTCTGCTTGACAGCGATCACATCGATCGGAACCAACGCGACAGCTAAGTTCAACGAAGCTGCGACAGCATTGAACTAGTTGAATGCTCTCCCTCTCGGAGAGTGTGCGTCAAACAAAACAACAGCCCGCATCGTCGTTTTTCTCGACGTGCGGGCTTTGTTCGTAGACAATGGATTTGTCCCGAATAGGCAAGCACAAACAATTCATGCGGAATCAAGACTATGGCTTGGCCTTTTTTAACAGTTGATTCGATGGAACAAACTTTTCAGTTGGTTTTGTGTTTTTTTGGCATCTTAAGCGCCATTTTGAGCTATGTTTCCACGTTGCGATTTTAGGCTCGCTCCATCGAAGTGGCCAATCTAGTAAATTCCAAACGATTAATGAGAGAGAATAACATGTCGGGTTTAATGAATGGGATGGTCGAACATTGGCAGTATTGGTTTGTGACAGCGTTCGTGATTGTCGCTGCCTATATTGATGGCAAAGAACTTCGAGTACCAAACAAAATCACCTATCCCATGATTTTTGCCGGTTGGATCTACAGCATGATCGCCTACCAAGTTAGCGGTGATGGCTGGTACGTGGGGTTGGGCTGGAGTTTAGCTGGAACAGCCGTTGGCCTTGCCACATTGCTGCCTGCCTACTCGATCGGTGGAATGGGTGCTGGTGACGTCAAAATGATGGCTGGCATTGGTGCTTGGATCTATTGCGTCGATACATTTTACGCATTCTGTGTATCCGCAATCATCGGAGCCCTGTTGTCGATCGGCATGATTGTTTGGTCGAAACAAGGCCGCAAGCACTGGAACCAATTCATGTACATTTTCAACGAGATTGTTACCGTTCGAAATCCAGAAACTCTCTCAACCATTGCAGCCGAACGCAAAAGCACAATGCGACTATTACCCTACGGGATTCCAATTGCGATCGGTACTGTAAGCTACTTCGCCTGGATGGGAATGTTGGTGTAACCGCCAAATTTCTCTTAACCGATCACAGCGAAGGGTCGACTCTGCAGTCGACCCATTTTTTCGTTTTGTGTGCTCGGTATTGCCTGGTCAAACCGCAACGATTTCAGCGGTTATTCTAGTAAACTGTAACGAGTGTTAGGGTCATTCTGCTCATTCTGATTACTCCGGTTCTACGCATTCTTCCAAGCACTCGAAGTAAATTTGTGGCAACGTTCGGATCGTCCGAAACTGAATTCTAAGGGATATGCTGCAACGGTTTTTCACAGTACCCACTTTTGTCCCAACGAATTCCACAAACATTGCGGATCGAAACAGTTGGGTTCATCCCTTCAGGCACTCGATACCTCTTGCGAAAAAGCAAACCATGAAATCTAAATCGTTAATCCTAATGTTTGTTTCTCTAGGATTCGGCCTGATTGCAGCGATCGGTATCAGTCAGGTCATGGGTGGAAGCCGAAACAAAGGCGACGCGATTCGGACAGGTCCGGTTATTGTGGCCCAAGATTTCATAGATATCAATTCCGATTTGAGCGAATTGATTGTAAAAGTCGAGGAATGGCCCCTCAATATTATCCCTGAGAATTCAGCTCGTTCATTGGACGAAATCGAAAATAAGGTTGCGATTCGTGGTATCCCCAAGGGAGCACCAGTGTTCATGACCGACATCATCGACAAGAACAAAGCTGGATCGCTTGCCATCAAGAAGGGCCAACGTCTATATTCCATCGAAGTCGGACGTGACGGTGTTGCCAATGGTTTGATGCGACCGGGTGACCGAGTCGACGTCATTGGGGTTTTTGAAAAACTAAACGGTGCCACCAAGACAACGTTCACTGTCACCTTCCTAAAAAACATTCAGGTTTATTCTGTAAACGACTCAATCACCAGCGACGGGCCTCGAACAGGCGGTAGTGCCAAAACAAATTCAATCGTCGGATTGTTGTTATCTCAGAAGCAAATTGAACAGACAGCATTGGCTCAAAAAGTCGGAATCCTGCGTCTGTCCTTGCGACCAAACTCAACGGACGAAGAAGAAGAGGGCGAGCCACTTCCGAGCTTCTTGACCGGAGGCGAACTGCCAACGTCGACTGCCGGTGGGTCGAAATCCGGCTCAATGTCTGACATGGTTAAAAGCATGATGACAAGTCCTATAATGCAAGACAAGCCTTTCGAAATGGTGTTGTGGTCTGGCTCAGAGAAAACTAAGTACACCTTTCGACAGGATGGTTCAACCATCGACCCAGTTCCCGAATTGGACTCCAAACAAGATCGCGGTGACTACGGGTTAGATCGATCAGATTCAGCACCAAATGCCGGCGGGGATGCTCCAGAATTGGACTCACCACCACTTGGCGGATTTTAATAAGGAACACTTTGTTCGGTGAACGTTCCCCTGCATTCCATGTTTAGGGACGAACACCAAAAGTCGGAGTTCAGTTGCGAACTCCAACATTGATTGCTTAGGCAGAGGGATCACCGAAGTTTTCAGTGTCATTACCGAGAGTCGTCCAAGACTTTTTGGACCATTACGCGAAGGAAATCACGGATGAGTACGCGTTTATTCTTGTCAACTTTGGTTGGCATAGGTTTGTTTTCTTTATCACTGGCGACTGCCACTGTCAGTGCACAAGGGTTCAGCAACGAAATGCATTCGACCGGTTATTCGGTCGATGCTGCCGGAAAGCAAATCGACTTATCAGTCGGTACCAGCAAAAGCATTCGATTCGATTTTAAAATCCCCGAACTATTGGTCGATAGCCCTGAAGTCGTTCGCGCTACGCCAGTGTCAGCCAACGAAATTGTGATCTCGGGACTTAAGCCTGGTGTTGCCAACATCACGGTCTCCGACCCGGACAAGAATGTTCAGCTCATTACTGTGAATGTCGTGATGGACGTTCGCAAATTGGATATGGCAATCAAACGTCTTTTCCCGACATCGCGAATAAACGTCAACCCTCTTCAAAACAGTGTTGTACTGGACGGTACTGTTGCTCGTGCCAATGATGTCGAAATGATTATGGCTGTCGCCAAAGACTTCGTTCCTGCGAATGTCATCAACAAGCTTGAAGTTGACGGTTCGCAAGTTGTTGCCATTGAAGTCAAGATCTACGAAGTATCGCGAACAAAGCTCAGAAACATGGGCGTTGACTGGCGCGTTGCTGGTGACAAGTTCAATATTGTTTCAGGGTTCTCGGATGTCCTCAGCTCGTTGGCGGACACTACTGGAACCAATGGAAACGCTCGTTTCGGAATTGTAAATGACTCAACGCGACTCGACGCGTTCGTTAATATGCTCGAAAAACGAAACCTTGCGAAATTGATGGCAAGCCCCACGTTGTCGGCACAAAACGGTCGTCCCGCTGAATTCCTTTCTGGCGGTGAAATTCCCTTTCAGGTGAGTAGCGGATTCGGCAATAACTCAATCCAGTTCCGACCTTTCGGTACAAAGCTCGATGTGGTGCCATTGGTTCATGGAGAAGGCGATTTGACATTGGAAGTTCGTGCTGAAGTTTCAGAAGTTGCTAATGACCTGAGTGCCGGAACGGGTGTTCCAGGATTTCGCGTTCGACGCGTCAATACTGGCGTGCCAATGCGCTCTGGCCAAACATTAGCTTTGGCTGGCGATTACCGCGAAAAAGTAGAAGCTGAAGTCAAAGGCTTGCCGCATTGGCTCAACAAAGCTGGCGTTGGTGCGTTGGTTCGAAACACGAAATCGGAAGAAAACGAAACCGAGTTGGTCTTTATACTTACTCCTCGCATCGTAAACCCAGTCGAAGCCGGCACTTTTGCTGACGCGAACATGCCTGGTCGCCAAACAGTTCAGCCTTCAAATCACGAGTTGTTCTTCAATGGCCACATTGAAGTACCTCGCTGTGAAGGTAAAGAATGCAGTGGCGATACTACGATGTCGGGAAATCCAAACTACAACGTTCCCGAACAAGGCATGGCGATGCCAATAACGGAATCAAAGCCAATGTCAGATTCAAACGAAACGATCCAAAACGGATTTGGCTATCCACAAAGTGGACCTGAATTCGCACCAACGCCGAGCCCAGCAGTTCAACAGAACTCAGGTTTTGAGCCGAAGGTCTCGAATTCGAATCAACAGTACTTTCAATCCGGCCCAATGCAACCTAGCAACGGCGCGGGATATGGCTATCCACCATCGGCATCGGAATCAAGTCGACAGCGAGTTAGCCAAAACGGATCAGGCGTACGACGCTAGATTTCAGCCAAAGTCGATGTCGAGTCAAACTACCTTGCGAATTTCAAGCATCCCCAGGATGTAATTAGGCAAATTGAATTGGAAAAAAAGATGTCTGACACAATTCGAATTTCGATTTGCGATCCAAATGAACGCAGCCGCGAAAATTTGAAGAAGTACCTTGTCGGTATGGATCGAATTTGGTTGGAGGCCGATTGTTCGCGATACGAGTTCTTCATGGAAATCGTCGAGCAAACGTCCCCTAATGCGGTCATCATCGATTTGGATGGCGACGAAGTCAAAGCGCTTCAACTCATTGTAAGCGTCAAAAACGCGAACCCGAATTGTGGGGTGATCGCAGTCAGCTCGCGGACAGACGGTCAACTGATTCTCAAATCCATGCGGTCAGGAGTCGGTGAG
>JAHEAM010000582.1 GCA_024642765.1 Planctomycetaceae bacterium | reverse complement strand
TGCTAGTGGGCTCAAATTTTTTGGGATCGCTTGGGCCCAAATCGGGTACTGCGTTTGAAGCCCATTTGGGTGGTGCGGCGTTTGCAGCCTTGTACTTCTACAGTGGTACTCGTTTCACGAATTGGATTTCCGAGGGAGCGTTTGCTTGGAAGAAAAAACGGAGTGGGCTCAAAGTCCACAACCCCCAGAACACCAAATGGAATTCTTTGCAAAAGGATGGCGATCGCATTCTGGAAAAAATTTCTGAGCAAGGCGAAGAGAGTTTGACACGCTCAGAACGCAAGACCTTGGCTAAATACAGCGAAGAATTAAGGCGACGCAAAGACTATTAAATCACATTGTGGATTCTTGCGTCGCGCAAATATTGCGAGACAATTCATCGCTTTTCGACTATAATTTCCCCTGAGATGGGGCAGGGGATGGCTTTGTCGTTTTAGAAGTTGGCTAGCTAGCAAAACTTTTTCTTGACGGATCTTATCAAGCATGCGAATTCCTTTGTTGTTTGTGGCTGTTTGCGCGGCAGCTTTTCTAGCAGAAAACACCTATGCATTTTCACACTGCTGCCAGGAAGAGGTTTTGAGCGAAGCCGAGGCTAACGACTTCTTCATGCAGGAAGTCAAGCCAATTCTGCAAGACAATTGCTTAGAGTGTCACGGTGAAGACCCCGATGACTTGAGTGGTGGACTTGCGCTAACCTCGCCGGAGTTACTGTTTCGAGGAGGCGAAAGCGGGCCCGCAGTTAACGCAAACGATCATGCGGCAAGTCTATTGCTCAAAGCAATCAACTACGACGTGTTGGAAATGCCTCCCGATGACAAGCTCGCTGCTGAAGACATTGCGACGCTTACACGTTGGGTACGATTGGGGTTGCCTTGGCCTGAATCGGAGCGAACGGAAATGGCCGTTGCGGAGAAAAAACCGTTGGTGACCGATGAAGCCAAACGCTGGTGGGCGTTTCGGAAACCAGTTCGCCAACCTATGCCAACCGTCAATAGCGAGTCATGGTGTCACAACGAAATCGATTACTTTGTGTTGAGACAGTTGGAATCGAATGGTTTTGAACCCGCGAGACCGGCAAGCAAAGCTTCGTTGATTCGCCGCGCGACATACGACTTGGTTGGTTTGCCGCCTACCCTCGAAGAGGTCAAGGCGTTTGAGAGCGATACAGACCCTGCTGCCTACGAGCGACTAATCGATCGCCTATTGGCATCGCCACATTACGGTGAAAAATGGGGACGGCATTGGTTGGATCTCGTGCGTTACGCCGAGTCTAATAGCTTTGAACGCGATGGAACGAAGCCGTTTGTCTGGCGATTTCGCGACTACGTCATCAAGTCTCTCAACGAAGACAAGCCATACGATCAATTCTTGACCGAGCAGTTGGCCGGAGACGAATTATCAAACGGTGGTCCGGATCAACTGATTGCAACCGGCTACTATCGCTTGGGACAATGGGATGACGAACCGGCCGATCGATTGCAGGCACGCTATGACGAGCTCGACGATGTGTTGGCGACGACAAGCCAAACGATGTTGGGTGTGACCGTAAATTGTGCTCGTTGCCACGATCACAAGATCGACCCGATACCGCAGAGCGACTACTACAGCATGTTGGCGTTCTTCAACACCATTCGCCGTTATGGTCAAGGCGGCGAGGCTGTGAAAACGATCGACATCCCGGAATTTCATGATTCCAATGTGGAGTTGGAAATACTTATTGGGGAAATTGATAGGCAAACAACTGCAATCGAAGATAAGGTTAAGAAAGACTTCATTCCGGTTGAACATGAAGAATTTAAGCATGAAGACCGTCGCAAAGATTTGATTGAAAAGCGCATCGGCAAGGTGATTACGCAACAAGGGTTCGACGAATACATGGATTTGAAGAAGCGTCGTGGCGAGACTGTAGGAAAGTTGAATTCACAGCGAATCGATATCCTTTGCGTCAAAGAAGAGGGGCGAGACCCTATAGAAACGCATGTCATGATTCGTGGCAACCCTCACGTCGAAGGCGATGTTGTGAAGCCGTCCTTCATGAGTGTCTTGTCGCCGCCAGAGCCGAATTGGCAGCCGAAAACAAACGGCGATACGACGGGATTGCGACTTTCGCTGGCAGAATGGATCGCAAGCAAGGACAATCCATTGACTGCGCGCGTGATGGCCAATCGAGTTTGGCAATATCATTTCGGACGCGGTATCGTGCGAACCAGCAGTGATTTTGGTTTTCAGGGTTTGCCGCCCACACACCCCGAACTGTTGGATTGGTTGGCGTCTGAGTTCATGGACAACGATTGGCACCTGAAAGCACTCCATAAAACGATCATGATGTCCGCAACCTATCAAATGAGTTCGGCCAACAACCATGAATACTTCGCCAAGGATCCAGCGAACGATAACTTGTGGCACTTCGATATGCGTCGTCTGACAGCTGAGGAAATTCGCGATTCGATTTTGGCCGTCACCAAACAACTTAATTTAGACGACTTGTATGGCCCGAGTGTCTATCCAAAGCTACCGGCGGAAGTTTTGGC
>JAHEAM010000124.1 GCA_024642765.1 Planctomycetaceae bacterium | reverse complement strand
TGCATTGGATTCATCACAACGCCTCGCGGGCGCGGTGGCAACGTTGGTTTTGGCAGAACACCAAACACATGGGCGCGGTCGACGTGAGCGAATTTGGATATCGCGGGCGGGAAACCTAACGTTTTCTTTTGTGTTCACCTCACCTAAGTCACTAGTGAGTTTGGGTCCTGACCTTTCAATTTTGCCCTTGGTCGTTGCACAGGCTTTGCAGCAGGTGCTCTCGAATGAATTGGAACACGAAGATGGAATCGTGTTTGTGAAATGGCCAAACGATTTGATTCTATGTGATCGGAAACTGGGTGGGATTCTTTGTGAGACGCGGCCCGTCGATTGTGGGACCTTGATTTGCGTTGGGGTGGGCATCAATGTGAATGCGGAAGTCGACGTCAAGGAGGCCAAGGTGCATCCGTCAATCGGCCTGGGTAATATTTCGCAGCGGACACACGATTTGACAGCGTTAATTTGCAAACTGTATGACGGTTTAAATGGCTTATGTGCAAATTGGGTAGCACTTCCGGTTTTTGAGGCGGTCGCATTTTCGCGCATCATGTATGGTATTGGAAAGTTTGCCGAGGTCGAAAATTACGACGGAGTTTCGCGTGGCACAATCATCGGTGCGAATTCCTTCGGCGAACTTCTATTGGAAAATCTCGGCCAAGTCAAATCATTTAGTGGTGGAACGCTACGATTTGTTAGTGCCTGAACGCACAGAAGATCGCGAAACAAATTAACTGATCCGTGCAATTTAGACTTTTCTGTAAAAGTGACAAAAAATTGAATGGTCGACACTGGTATTTTAGGAGTCGAGGTGCAAGAATTGAGTAAACCGAGCATCTGTTCTGGGAACGAGACGGTTGAGAATTTTATTCTTTCGAGGAGAAAGTCATGCCACTTTTTGAAATCGAGACTGACGCGCATATCATCATTACATGGGCAGCGAATGAAGAAGCCGCACATGTAGTGGCCAAGGATTGTTATCCGACCGAAAACATTCTTCGGCTCACGAAACGGCCTCGAGATAGTTGGGTGATTTCGAAATCAGTGTTGGGCATCACAGGCGGTTCTGGGGATCCTTGTGCGGTGGCTCGAGATTGCCTATCAAAAGCGTCTGGTGACAAAGTACATGCGATTCGACTGTATATGCACGAAACGGGAACTGACTTGGAACAAGCTCGTAAAGCTATTGAATCCAACATGGTGATGGGTTGGTAATGTCCAGCGTGAGCTGATCAACGAAGACGAATGAAGGCCGAAATTGAACGGACGTCTCCGACTCGTGGCCATTTAACTTTGACCAGAAAACGAAGGGACTTATTAGCGGCTAGTTGGACCGTAGCGGTCCTTGTCAGCTTCGATAAGGCGACTGACTGAAACTTCGGAGTCTGGACCAAAGCTTAGTTGTTGGCGCAAAATCTTCATCAAAGAATTTGCGATGCCTGATGGATCCTTGGGTTGGAACAAACCTCGCTTCGCAGTCATAGCCACTCGAACGATAAGTTTTGTATCGGCGGGAAAGCTATGAATGAACGCGCTCTTTTCAGGAGACGCGACATCGATGTCGACGATAATTTGCGCCTTTTGATTCGGTTTGTCTTCGTTATGCGCCATGATTTGGAACGTAACTGATTTTTCCGAAGCTGAAATGATTTGTGCCCCAAAGTCTTCGGCATAAGCCTGGATTTTCTTGATGAACATTACCAAGATCGTCTGGCTGCAGAATTCCTTAACGAGAATCGGATCGTAGCTGAGCTTTCGCCATTGGTCCGGGCAAACCGAATCCGCGTTTTTGCGTGGAGCTGCTTTTTCTTTGTTTTTGCCTGCGGACTGCATTGAGGAAGCGCGAACGACTCGATTTCTTCCGGTTTCTTTCGCACGTAAAAGAGCGTGGTCAGCTCGAACAAAAAGAGATGACGCATCGTCGTCGTCTTGCAAAACAGCCACACCGAAGCTAGCGGTCATGCAGCGATTTTCGAGCATTGGTTGTTGAGTCGATTCGAGGACACGTCGAATGCTCTCAGCTCGTTCCTGAGCGCCTTCTTCTGTGCAGTGTCCGCAGAGCACAACAAATTCTTCGCCACCATAACGTGCAACGAAATCATGTGGGCGAACATGCTTTTTGAGCAGAGACGCAAAAGCAATGAGTGCCTGGTCACCGACGTGGTGCCCGAAGCCATCGTTGATTTTCTTGAAATAGTCGATGTCGGCAACAATAATGCTGCAAGCCATCCCAACTGCACGGTGGGTGTAGACGTATTCGTCCAAGATGCGTTCGAATTCCGCTCGGTTCGCGACTTGGGTTAGAGTGTCAAGGGTCGCGATGGCGTACAAGTCGTTGAGTTGCTTTTGCAATTCGACTTGTAGGCTCGTGTCGTGCATCAAGATCACGCCGCCTGCTGAAGCCGAATCAGTATTTTTTACAGGAAAAAACTGAACGTCGACTTGCGCGTCACGACCGCTACGGCCTGTGATAAAAAATTTGTCCGAGGTGACCATGCCGTCCGTTATCCATTTCACGAATGGGTTACGGATGTCATTGATCGGGAGACGGTTGACGTCTTTTAGTTGCAAAAGCGAAGGCTCTAGCCGGCGTCCAATAACCGCCGTTCCCATTCCTGTCAGCGCTTGAATGCCTTTGTTCCAACTGCGAATCCCACAATTCGAGTCAATGAAGATGACTCCCTCGTTGATGTTATCAAGAAGGCATTGGTAGAAGATCATGTTGGAGTTATGTGTCGCGTTTGTCATTAAGTTCGGCTCCTGGTTGCATTGAGCGACCAAGGGGCTTTCAATTGGACTTGATGGAGTCAACGAACTTGACATTATTAAAAACGTTTTAAAGGATTTGCTGATTATATTGGCACTTAGCCTGTCCGTCAGTGCATAGTCTGACGACAGTACAACTCGTTGTGACGCTCGCGTTGCCGTAAGTCGCGAAGAGCACATTACTTTGTTTTCGGCAATTGCGAAAACCAGACTCCGACCTGTTGTCGTCTAAGAGTCTAGGTTACGATAATTGCTGGGTCAAAATCGAATTTTACAGTTGGCAATTTTTAGGATTGTATTGCCGGTTTTTCCATTCATTCGGGCTCGTGAGATCGACGCTTTATTCCAATGAATTGGGTTCGCCAATGAAAATAGCCAGGGTTGAATATAAAGGTACGACGCGTTTTGGCGTTGTCACCGATAATACGTCATTGAAGTTGTTAACTTCGGACTGGATCCTTGGTCGTCTATTTGAAAGTAACGATCAAATAGATTGTACCAGCGAAATTGTTGCCTTGGAGAGCATCCGAATTTTGGCACCCATTGAATTTCCACCAAAAATTATTTGTATCGGAAAAAACTACGCCGATCACGCCCAAGAAATGGGTGGCGAGAGCCCGGAGTTGCCCATTATTTTTAGCAAGTTTTCGTCGTGCATCGCAGGACCAGAACAGCCGGTAATATTGCCGAAAATTTCAGAGCAAGTGGACTATGAAGGCGAATTGGTTGTAGTGATTGGCCGACCGGGAAAAAATATCGCTCGCCACCAGGCGTTACACCACGTCATGGGTTACACGTGTGGAAACGACGTTTCCGCTCGCGATTGGCAAAAGGGGCGACCTGGTGGCCAATGGCTGCTAGGAAAGTCTTTCGACACATTCGCTCCGATTGGACCTTTCTTGGTGACTCCCGAAGAAATCCCTGATGTTCAACAGCTAACAGTGTCTTTGCGATTGAATGGCCAAGTCATGCAGTCAGCCAATACTAGCTTGATGCTGTATCCCGTCGATTACCTTATCAGCTACGTGTCCAAATTTTTTGCGTTGCAGACAGGCGACCTTATTTTCACGGGCACTCCCGCTGGAGTCGGAGCGGGTAGGAATCCGCCAGTATTTCTCAAGGCTGGCGATGTTACAGAGGTCACAATTTCCGAGCTAGGAACCTTGAAGAACCCATTCAAAAAGGAAGATTGACCGCTCATTTGATTTTCGAGATTTGCTCTCAAGTAAAAATCTTGACTAAATTTCTGATTTCATTGTGGCTGTACTTGGAAGGGTCCTGTTGAAACTCCCGACGCTTTTGAGTTCGATAAAGCTATACTGCAGATAGTGCCGAAGACGATGATAATAAGGCATCGCGCCATGACTTAGCCCCGAACCGGGGTTGCTAGCACTATGCGCGATTAGTTACGAGATTATTGTTACACCCAATTTGTCGATTTTGGATCAAGGAAGGTCTAGTTTTGGCTCGAAACGATCAACGCCGCCGCCGAGTTGTGATGGATGAGGCATTGCACGAACGGAGTGAGTTTGACTCTGCGGCTTTGGAATGCGCGGGGCCTTCCGACGCGATTGGGGCCGACCTTGCCAATGCCATTGAATATGGCACGAAAGCCAAACGCCGCAACCAGTTGAAAACAACCGACTTGCTTCCGAAGCGGATGCGGGCCCTGATTGGGTTTGGGGTTGTTTTGGGTTTATTGATTGCCGCTATCAATTCCAAACATCACAGCTCAAGCGTTTGATGGTGTCCGGCTTTCGTCAGCGAGTAGCATTTCAACATGGTTCTCGTCGATGCTTTTGATGGCCTCTTGCCTCGCGAGTCTGCAAATCTACGCTGTTCGTCAACATCGCTGTAATGACTATTTGGGAACCTATCGCGTTTGGCTATTCTTCGCTGCAATTTGTTTACTGGGCAGTTTAAATTGTGTTGTCGATTTCGCTTCGCTAGGTCCGTGGATTCAGCAACTTGGCTGGGTTGGTTCTGCAAGTGCAGCTTTTGTGGCAACGTTTGCGGTTAAAGCGGTTGCATTGAGTGCCATTTTTGTTCGCGGATTGATTGAAGTACGCTCGTCACGCGGAGCCTTAGTGCTCGTTTCGTTGGCTTGGGTTTTGTATCTTTGTTCGCTTGTAATGCAATTCCCGCAAGTGAAATCTCAATATGTACAAGAGCATGATCTGTACTACGGCAACATGCTACTCCTTGCGCATGCCACATTGCTATTGTCGATCGTTGTATTTAATCGTTACATCTATTTGATTGCAAATGGTCTTTTGCAAGTTGCGACAGGACGTGAAGCCACTGTGAAACCGGCAGTGACGAAAAAAGTTGACAAGAAACTTCGATCCGCCCCGTCAAAGGTTGAGACGGTTGACTCAGAATTCGAAACGCCGGTCAAAACACGCCGCACAAAAACCAAACCGCTGGAACAACCTGCTCAAGTGCAACCTGAGGAAGTTGCCCCAATCGTGGAAGTTCCGGCTAGGAAAAGCGGACCGCTTGCTGATCGGCTGAAGGCGCAAAGTCAAGATTTGGAATCCATAGTGGAACCACCTAGCCAGCGTCCGCTCAACAAGTCCGACCGCAAACGTTTGAAGAAGCTGCAGCAACAGCAAGCTACCCAAACCCGCCGCGCCGCTTAAGTCACAATAGCGGGAGCAGCCAGAAGTCACAATGAAACGCACGATCAAGTCTCGATGAGACAAGCCTTAGGTAAATACGAATTCTTGCGCCGTCTCCGCACTTCAAGCAATTGCCTAAACTGCTAGAATCAAGGCTTTCGCAGTAACAATTCCGCGCCGGAATTTCGATTCTTCTTTTTATTAAATGGCCGAGAGACAATGACAGTTCGAACCCGCTTCGCGCCAAGCCCAACTGGATACTTGCATATTGGTGGCGTGAGAACCGCATTGTTTAATTGGTTGTTGGCAAAGCAAGCCGGTGGTCAGTTCATTCTGAGAATCGATGATACGGACAACGAACGGAATCAGTCCGAAGCGTTGCAACCGATCTTGGACGGGTTTCGCTGGTTGGGGATTGACTGGGACGAAGGCCCTGAGGTTGGCGGACCTTACGCACCTTACTTTCAATCACAAAGGCTGCTGCCTTATCAAGCTGCAGTTAACCGTTTGCTCGAATCGGGTGCGGCCTATCGCGATTACGCGACACCTGAGGAAACAAATGCCGAACGCATTGCGGCGGAGAAAGAGAAACGTGACTTTATTTACAGCCGCAAATGGATGGCCGAAACGGATTCGCAAGCTGCGGTATTCGAATCTGAAGGGCGAAAGTGGGTGGTTCGACTGAAGATGCCGCGCAATGGTACTTGTGAGTTTATCGACGCGATTCGCGGACCAGTGTCGTTCGATTGGGCCCGCGAACAAGACCATGTGATCCAGCGCAACGATGGGACTTGTCTGTATCATCTCGCCAGTGTCGTCGACGATTTCGATTTCAAGATCACACACGTGGTTCGAGCCATTGAACATTTGAGTAACACGCCACGTCAGATTTTTATTGCGAATGCGTTGGGGTACCCGCTGCCAATTTACGGCCACATTCCTTTTGTTGCCGAACCTGGCAGCAAAACCAAATTGAGTAAGCGCAAGATCGAGCAATACTTGAAAAACAAAGACTTCAAAGCCTTGGTTGATGCGGCACAATTTGTCGCCAATAAAATTGGACTTAAGGCAAGTTCCGATTCGTTCAACCCAGTCTTGGTCGATTTTTACAAGCAAGTTGGCTATTTGCCCGACGCGATCAATAATTATTTATTGCTGCTTGGATGGTCGCTGGATGACCATACCGAAGAGTTTTCTCGCGACGACATGCTTAAATATTTTTCATTGGACCGCATTGTCAAAAGCGAGGCTAGTTTCGATCCAGCCAAATTGGTTGCGTTCCAACAACGTTACATGAATCGATTGAGCGTGGAAGAGAAAATCGAAATGTGCATACCGTATTTGGAGCGGGCCGGATGGACAAATGCAATCAACGCTGCCGATTTACGTGAAACGGTCGAGAATATCATTCGGGCAACAGGCGAACGCATTACGGTGGCGGGTGATATCCTGCGATTCGATGAGTTTTTTATAAACGATGACATGCTTGCGATTGACGAGAAGGCGTTTGAAAAACGTGTGCTGAAGGTTCCTGAGTCCGGACACCTTCTCAATGAATTCAAGCAATTACTTTCCGTTGCCGAGCCCTACGATTCGGCTCATCTCGAGGCTTCCTTGGATAAATTTGTCGATAAGATGGGTGTCAAGCACGGAGACATCATGAACCCCTTGCGGTTGGCATTGTCTGGGAAAACAAGTGGTGTCGCCGTCTTTGATCTACTGGTTATTCTGGGACGTGAGCGCGCTGTTAAACGAATCGAATTAATGCTGAGTCGAATTTCCGATCATCATACGACATCAAAAACTTAGAACATAAAATCACAAGATGACAACTGAATCCAAATCGTCTGACTTCATCCGTCAAATCATCGATCGCGACCTCGCGAACGGAAAAAACGGCGGACGCGTTCACACACGTTTTCCCCCCGAACCGAATGGTTACTTACACATCGGCCACGCCAAATCCATTTGCTTGAATTTTGGAATCGCCAAAGATTATGATGGTAAATGCAACCTTCGATTTGATGATACAAACCCCGAAACGGAAGAAACCGAATACGTCGAGGGTATCAAAGACGATGTGCGCTGGCTGGGCTTTGAGTGGGATGGCGAAGTCAAATTTGCCTCCGATATCTTTGACACACTTTACGGATTTGCCTTGAAATTGATTCGTGAGGGCAAGGCGTACGTTTGTGATCTCACAGCAGAGGAAACAGGAGCCTATAGAGGTAAATGGAATGAAGTGGGACGGAATAGTCCGTATCGTGACCGCAACGTAGAGGAGAATCTCGATCTGTTTGAGCGAATGCGCACAGGCGAGTTTCCGGATGGTGCCAAAACGCTTCGCGCCAAAATTGACATGGCGTCGAATAACATGAACCTGCGCGATCCAGCCATGTATCGCATTCGCCATGCCTATCATCACCGCACGGGCGACAAATGGTGTGTTTACCCCACATACGATTGGACGCATGGCCAAACGGATTCACTGGAAGAAATCACGCACTCAATTTGCACACTAGAATTCGAACATCATCGTCCACTCTATGACTGGTACATCGAAAACCTTGGTATTCATCATCCGCAACAAATTGAATTCGCGCGTTTGAATTTGACCAGCACGGTCATGAGCAAACGCCGTTTGTTGGAATTGGTGAAGGGGAAATATGTTTCGGGGTGGGATGATCCGCGGATGCCAACGATCGTTGGAATTCGAAGGCGCGGGTACACGGCCGAGGCCATTCGAAATTTCTGTGCTCGGATTGGCGTGACCAAGGCCAACAGTACGACCGACTACGCTGTTCTCGAACAAGAGATTCGAGAACACTTGAACAAAATCGCGACTCGTGTGATGGCTGTTCTTGATCCAATCAAGGTCGTCATCGAAAATTATCCAGAGGGCGATATTGAGTGGCGCGATGCCGTTAACAATCCCGAAGATCCAGACGCTGGCACGCGAAAAATTCCGTTTGGGCGCGAGATTTACATCGAGCGCGAAGACTTCATGGAGAACCCACCAAAAGGCTATTTCCGATTGGTGCCCGGTGGTGAAGTTCGTTTGAGGTACGCATACTTCATACGCTGCAACGATGTGATCAAGAACACGGAAGGCAATATCGTAGAAGTTCGTTGCACATACGATTCTGAGACAGCGGGTGGCAAGGCTCCAGATGGACGAAAAGTCAAGGGTACGATTCACTGGGTTTCGGCGGCAAAAGCTGTCGATGCAGAAGTTAGACTTTATGACGTCTTGATCTTGGACAATGAATTAGCGGGCAACGCGGACCGAGATTGGAAGGATGAATTGAATCCCAATTCGCTTACTGTTGTCAGAGGAGCGAAGTTAGAACCCTTTCTAGCCGAAGCGACCGAAAAAGATCGTTATCAATTTGAACGCCTTGGTTATTTCTGCGTGGACAAGGATTCAACGCGCGACAACCTGGTCTTCAATCGGACCGTTTCGTTGAAAGACACATGGGCGAAAGAAAAGAAAAAGCAAAAGGCTTAGTCAAACCGAAAAAAACGATGGTACTTGAACGACATGTCAGATCATCAACTCGAGTCTAGCTTCTGCGTGACTCGCCTCGCGCCTTCGCCAACGGGTGGACTGCATCTGGGGAATGCTCGTACGTTTTTGGTCAATTGGGCGATTGCCCGTCAACGGAATTGGCGAATTGCGTTTCGTATCGACGACCTTGACAGCCCGCGCATTAAACCGGGCGCCGACAAGAATGCGATCGAAGACCTGAATTGGTTGGGATTGGACTGGGATTCTCCAATTGAGTTTCAGTCCAACAACCTTGAATACTATGCCAATGCGCTGCGTCTCCTCGCACAGCAAGGCAAGATCTATCCCTGTCACTGCACGCGTTCCCAGATCGCAGCACGGGCAGCTAGCGCACCGAACGAGGGCGATCACGAACTGCGATACAACGGACATTGTCGCCCTGTCCTACCC
>JAHEAM010000123.1 GCA_024642765.1 Planctomycetaceae bacterium | reverse complement strand
TGAGACTTGGGTGTCTCATCACGGCGGCCATGGCAGCGAGAGTACGCGAGGCGTGATCGTTGCTGACAACGCGACGCATTCGATTTTGGCGGGTGTGACTGATGTTTGGGGGCCGACCGACGTTTATGGGATTAAAGAATTGCCAGAAGATGCCACGATTTTATTGAAGGGTCAGATTCTCGCCGGCATGGAGCCAAGTGCAACGCCTGTCGAAGACAAACGTAATGATCCGATGATGCCTCTGTTCTGGGTTCGCGAACTCACAAGTCCGGATCGTGATTCGAAACAACGAATTGTAACGACAACGATGGGTGCCGCCTCGGATTTCGAACGAGGCGACCTGCGGCGTTTGATTGTAAACGCTGCATTTTGGTGTGTCGGGATGGACGA
Source organism: Planctomycetaceae bacterium (assembly GCA_024642765.1). Classification (GTDB taxonomy): domain Bacteria; phylum Planctomycetota; class Planctomycetia; order Pirellulales; family Pirellulaceae; genus BJ22. The sequence goes on along the minus strand of JAHEAM010000123.1, from coordinate 8,997 downwards.
TAAAATTAAACCCGATCTCGATGTGGCGTTTGTTGACCCTTTCGTTGCGACACCTTTTGGATTCAATAAGTTTGTGGGCGGCAAGCTGCCGGCAGATTATGCCTTGCAAACACAAAAACCTGCTCTTGAGGAAACTACAGACAAGGCACAAGCATCTCTTTCCGCCGCAATGATAGACGGAACGGAAGAAGGCTGGCAAGAAATGAAGGACAGCGATTTTCAAAACGTCAATTGCGATGAAGACACGTGGACTTGGAAAGAAGACGGGACGCTTTATTGCAAAGGCACGCCGGTTGGCGTTTTGCGTTCCGCGAAAGACTATACAAATTTTGAATTGGTTCTACAGTGGCGACACTTGAAGGAAGCCGGTAACTCTGGTGTTTTCGTCTGGAGTTCTCTCAAGTCATTGGAGTCGATCAAGCCGGGGCAGCTGCCTGAAGGTATCGAGTGTCAGGTCTTGGATCACGGCTACACTCAAGCATATGAGAAGAGCAGCGGCCAGCCTGCCGATTGGTTCACCACTAACGGCGATGTGTTTCCGGTTGGGTCATCCACCATGAAACCGTTTCCGCCATTGTCGCCAAATGGTGTACGCAGTTTTCCAAATGGCGAGTTTACAAACGGTTTCAACGAGTGGAACCACTACTACATTCGCGCAATCAATGGTGAAGTCCGCCTATGGGTGAACGGTCATGAAGTCTCGGGTGGTAACGACTGTGATCCGGCAACCGGCTACATCGCGTTTGAAGCCGAGGGCTCGCCAATCGAATTCAAAAATATCCGCATTCGCGAACTTAAATAGAGCGTGGCATTTTTGATTTTGCCAGAACCAAAAAAAGCGATGCAGCGACTATTCAGTCGCTACATCGCTTCAAAAATCAAAGGCATCGTGTGGGAATCTACTTGATGGCTTCTATTTTTTGATCGAAATTTTCCGCGGTTGTGCGTCTTCAGTTTTGGGAACAATGATGTTCAACACACCGTCCTTGAATTCCGCTACCGCTTCGTCTTCGTTTATCGAATTCGGCAAAACAATGCTTCGAGCGAATGTACCCGAAAATCTTTCAATTCGGTGATATTGTTTCTTTTCGTCCTTTTCTTCCTTTGTTTCAGCTCGCTTGCCGCGAATGGTCAAGGTGTTATTGTCAACAAAAATCTCGACATCATCAGGTGACACGCCTGGCAGATCCAACTTGATTTCGAAAGCCGAGGCCGTTTCAGCGACATCCATCGCTGTGTCCATCAATTCCGTCATTTGCCCTTCACCGACACTCGACAGAAAATGATCAAACGCATCCTCAACGAAACTTCTCGGCGAAAGATTTCGAAATGGTGACCGCAGTGACGAATTCGGTTTACGCGTAGAAAGTGTTTTACTCATACGACAACTCCAGGAAAAACAGTGTAAACGAAGCTAACGATCCATAACAAATGTCCGGTAATGCTAATCCACTAACGCGGGTTTGATCGACTGGAAACCGGTACTTCTTCTTTCAAGGGTCTATTGGGACTTGCGACCACAATTCGATTTTCGACGCTTTCAAACTGACCTATTTTATGAAGCACTTCTTGTGCCAATTGCTTTAAGTAAAAGCTAGGAACTGCTCCCTGCAATACAACACGCCCATTTTTGCAGCAGCAAGAAATCTGATGGCTGCGGCCTCGGAAATGGGGGTGCGATTCTAACGCTTGCTTTGCTTTGCTTTCGAGCCTTTTCAATTGGCTTGATTGCTCGAAGGAATTAACACCAATCGAAATTGAAATTGGTTTATTCAAAACATCAAAATTTGTACTTGGCATGGCTTTCTCTGAACTGGACTAGAGACCTGACTCTTGAGTCAAGCTGCAATTGCAATGCCGACTAAAACAAAATGGAGTTGAATGGCCGCCTCACGAAAATTGACCGCGCAAACGCTGGAAAAAACGGCGCAGGGGGATTGGGGCGTTTTCAGGAACAACTCAGGTGGGCTTGAATGCACGCTTTTGTTGTGCCAATGCGTGCGGCTATGGTAGAACTTCAACCTACGATAGCCAGCGCACACTTGTAGCTTCATCAAAATTGATGAGTCCTAAAGCGACCTTCTTCAAGGCGTCCTCTTCTAAAGTACCCAATCCAAATGATCGCAGTGCCGTTCTTACTTCCTTTTCAGAATTGCCAGCTGAAATGGCGTCGCGAATTTCATTTTGGAAGTGCACGACTTCGAAGATACCGATTCGACCATGGTAGCCCGAACCGGAGCATACTTCACATCCCATTGGTGCGTAAACTTTCTCGGGGATTTCAATGCCAGCACATGCAAAGGCGTTTTTTTGCGAGCTATTCAAATCGATCGGTTGTTTGCATTCCGAACATAGGCGTCGGATTAGTCGCTGATTGACGATTCCTGTCAAATTCGAGCTGAGCGTCCGATCATCCAGTCCGAAATCGCGCAAAGCAGTAATTGTTGAGGCTACGTCTCGCGTGTGCATCGTTGAGAATACATATTTCCCACTACTTGCTGCACGCATGCCCATGGACGCTGCCTCACCATCGCGGATTTCTCCAACAAAAATAACGTCGGGGTCCATTCGTAAGACTGTTTTTAGTCCCTCGGACATCGTCACTCCATGCTTGGCATCAACACTTATCTGCCGCACAAACGGAATGAAATATTCGACGGGATCCTCGATAGAAACGATGTTTTGGTTTCCTTCGCTCACAGACTGCAGCATCGAATAGACTGTGGTGGTCTTGCCAGAACCAGTGGGTCCCGTGACCAAAATAATTCCCTCGCCACTGTGCAGCATCTTGTTGATCGAGAACATCGCTGATTCAAGGAACCCCAAGTGTTCCAGTGGTAAAAAGATTTTGCGCGAGTCGAACAGTCGGAGAGAAACGGCTTGACCTCCAGAAACAGGAATCGATGTGAAGCGAATATCAAGGTCCGCGTACTTGTCAGGCAAATGCAAATGACCTTCCTTCGCACGAAACGGGTCGGCAGTGTCGAGGTTGGCCATCGATTTTAATTGGTTTGTCAAATGAATGGCCACCGCTTGATTAAGGCGACAGTACTCTCGCAGTTTCCCGTCTGTTCGAATTCGCAACACGTGCTCATTGTTTTCGATCGGATCAAGGTGAATGTCGGTCGCGCCCAATCGCCGTGCGCGTTTGATAATATCGACGGCCGCAGACTCGGAAGAAAAATCCGGTAGGAATTGCGAGTCATCGCCTCTAGAATTTGGCTCGTCAACCACTGTCCATTTGTTGCCTGAGTACTTGAGGACTCCCTTTTCTTCCAATTCGCCAATCAGCAGAATTGCGGTTGTGGCCGGAATCCTCAATTCTTCAAGCAAAATCTTGTACATTTGCGAACGACCAGTTTCTGGTTGCCCTTCGATGCCCTTTCCAATTGCGGTGAGCAAGATTTTTGAGGCATGTTCCATTGTTACATGTCCACCATATTGCGGTCCTAAGACAAGGACTGGGCAAGGCGCTTCGCGGACAACTTTTTCGGCGACACTGCCCATCGTCATGTGGAGGAAACCCGTACGACCATGAGTTCCCATGACAATTAAGTCGACTTCGTTGTCCTGCGCATACTGCTGAATAGCCTCGGCTGGTTTGCCATCGATCACTTTTTTCACCGTGTCGATGGCCATTTCGGAGTGTGCCTCAATCATTTTCGCCAAGCGTATTAATTGAGGGGAGTCGTCTCCTTTGTCACCGCCAATATGCAATAGATGCAAACGAGCCTTGTGCTCGATTGCCAAATCACATGCGTAATGAATCGCTTGGCCACTATTGCGACTGAAATCGGTTGGCACAAGAATTTGTTTGATGATCGGCATACGAATTCACTCTCGAACATTATTCTGAAAACAGTTAGGCAGACGAAAAGGAATCACAAATTTACAACTGATACTTTGCGTGATCAAGACGTTTGTGACAGTCGATGCAGCGGGTCGACATTTCGTAAAATCGCAAGGCGGTAGCATCGGAGTTTTTGGTCTTGGCAGCTCTGAGCAATCGGTCTGCCGACGTCCGGAACTCTGCAGTTAATTTTCGGTATTCAGCATTGTCAATCGCGATCCATTGCTCGCCCTCCGTTATCATCTTGACTTCATTGATTCCTTGTTCGACAGCCTCAAAGTCGCCGAGTGTCAGACCCTCGAAGATGTTTTTGGTGTACATGAGTTTTGTTCGCATGAAGTCACGCCGAGCGACGGCGTTCTCACCGTCGGCTGGGATCAATATTCGTTCTTCTTCATCTTGGTTTTGATTTTTCTGCGGCAATTCATCTTGTTCTTGATCCGTTTGTGAATCTTGTTGTCGCACAATGGGTGATTCCGGTTTTTGGGCGGTGGACGCAATAAAGAGCAGAAGAAACGAGGTCAAGCTGCCTGTTACAAAAAGAGTACGAACCATTGAATTCTCCTGATTAGCAAAAAATAATTTGAGTATCGCGTCTTAGAAAATCGCCAAGAAGCAAGCGTGCAAGTTTCGCGAGCGAATTCGCCCGCTTTCTTTTTGATGTGCTCAAATGGCTACAAACGCTTGCTATGGCTGCAGGAGTTTGAAGCCAAAATGGCTTGCGATAGAAAGTGCAAATTCCGTTCCAATTCGGCTGCTATGCGTTGAGCCCAGTCGTTCGACTCTAAAAAGATGATAGAAGGGCTTTTGGGGATTTTGCCTTATTCGTGCCAGTTACTTCGAAATGGAGTTAATTCCAATCAATTCTTGCTCCGTGTAAAACATCGCGCTCGGATTGATACCGTGTTGATCGAGGCGATTTAGCCAATTTGCGTTTTCCGATTGGCGTGTCCAGGCGGGTAGGAGCAGGCACCAGACGATCGAGATCCCCGTACACCAGAGAGCTAGAGCGAGCCAATTCGTCCTCTTTATGGCATTCATTAGTTTCCCAAAACGGTAGAGGACTCGGGAAACACGATCTTGAACATCAACCACGACATGAGTAACGTCAGCGCCAAATTGAGTGTTTGCCCGCAAGCGTATAAGATCAACGGCTTCCCGCCTGCCATTTGCTTGCCGAGCTCTCGGAAGTTCGTATCCAATCCAATGCAAACAAAACCTAGGCAGAAAAACCAACCGCGCATTGTTTTGGTGACGCCTGTGGTCGCTTTCACCAACATCTCACCGTCCGAACCCGATTCGTGAATCATTGAAAACACGATCGATGCCAAGACGAAGCCAAGAATAAACTTCGGAAATCGTTTCCAGATTTCACCAACACCGACTCGTGAATTAGCCGCGCCCTTCTCAACGAATGTGACCCAATAGACTGCAACAAAAAAAGCAATAACACCAATCAAAATATTTTGAATCATTTTGACCGTCGAAGCAACCTCCAGTGCTTCCTTGCCTAAAGCCTCACCGGCAGCCGAAACTGCTCCTGTCGAGTCGATCGTTCCACCAATCCATGCACCTGCAACGATGGTATCCAGATTCATCCATTTCACCAAAATGGGCATGACGATCATCATTACGACGGTAAAGGTCAACGACATACTAATTGCAAGCGACAATTCTTCTTTTTTAGCGCGACAGGCGGAGGCAGTTGCGATCGCTGCTGAAACGCCACAAACGCTCATATCAGCACTGATGACCATATTGAGTGCAGGTGACTGCATTTTCAAAACGCGTTGCCCAAACCAAAATGTGGTAATCAGTACGATCGGGGTCACCACCCAAGCCACAAAAACGCCGGGAACGCCGAGCGCCAGGAGCTTCCCAAATAGGATCTCGGCACCGAGTAGAACCAAGCCAGATTTGATATAGAATTCGGTCGAAATTGCCGGACGAATCCAGCTGGGAGTGCCAACCGTATTGCTGATCAGCAGCCCCGCCAACAAAGCCCACAAAACATATTCGAGGTTATAGGCCTCGATCATTCTTTGCCCGGATAACATGTACGCGAGTACGGCCAAAATGAATACCGCACCAAACGCCAGCGAAAATCTTGGCAAGGAAACTCGTCGCAACAGCGCACCAATCCCGAACAACAACAGGCAAGCAAGACCTGCACCCACCACACCCACCCAAAGGCTTTTGTCTTTGTCGAAAAAACTATCGACTGGTGAGCTAACCCACTTTCCCGGTTTTGCAATCCAATTTGAAAGTAAATTACTAGCCTTTTTGGCCGTCACATCGGTCGCGACCAATTTCACCGAAATCAAACTGACCAGCAGGACAATCCAGCCGACCAAAATGGCAAGCAAATCTTCTGAAAGCACACTTTTTGATTTTTTTTCGATTACTTCGGAGGGCGATTCATTCACCATTGATATTTCCTAAAAGAATGTCAAACCGGTTGGAATGATTATCGTGTTCGATCGCTGCGTCTACAACACCGATTTGGGCGTGAATCATTGGGGGCACGCGCTCGTGCCCTTATTGTTACGATTTTCTTTTGCCGTGAGCCGAGCAAGCGTTATGTATCCCGACGCTCAAGGGCTCACACACCTTCGATAATCTGTTCGCTTGACTAATCGACGTTGACGGCGAGTCCCAGCAATTCCAACTTTTTTCGTAACTCTTCGACTTGCACATCAAGCAGTTCGTCAATTCTCGGAAAAATCTCGGCCAACTCAACCTTGGCAATCTCAAGTTGCTCACGATGCGTTGTTGTCGGCCCGTGTGTCGAGAAGAACGATCCAAACAGAGCGTTCGAAAGTCTCGAGGAAGCAGTCGGCACGTCTTCGATGTAACGTTCACTCAGGATGGGGTTGCCGTTGAGTTGTTTTTCGATCGACTCGATTCGCAGCGACAGTTGGTGTATCTCGGCCAAAAGTTCGCCAGGTTCAGCAAGGCCCGCGGAGACAACGCTCCGTGCTGCGTCGACGATTGATTGAGCTTTTGCCAATCTCCTAGTTCCACGATTCAGTTTGATCTGTTCGGCATAAGCGTCTTTTTGAAATGCAACAATTGCATCGCGGTCAACTCGGGGCAACGATGGTTCAATCATCGCCACGACTTCAAATGGCACAGCGTCAGTGAGAGATTTCGTCTCCGTTCCGTTCCATTCAGTAGCTGTCGCGGTGTAGGTACCTGGACCGGCCAGTTGTGATAGACTCGAGCCACCCATTGGAGCCATCCGGAAATCCCAGGAGACGCGATGCAAGCCTTTCGAATTGGGCAAATCAATGCGCGCGATAAAGTCTCCCGCTGTATTTCTGATTTGCAAATAGCGTTTGGGAGAAAGCTCGCTTTTTTCGGCTTCGAGTTCTACAAGTGACGGAACTGTGGCGTCCTTGTTTTCATTGCGAGCCTTTTGATCCGCCTCTTTGCGTTTCTCAAGTTTCGATTGAAAGGCCTCCTTCAAATGAACCGAGAAGACGGCGCCATAGGTCGGATTATCAGAAACAAAAAAGTTGTCTCCTTGCGAGCCCTTGCGTCCGCCCAGTCGATCAGCGCGATCGTACCACCAACTCTTTCGTGTTGGAAATATCTTAGCCTCCGCCTCTAAGACATCCGGGCTCAGCTCGCGCAACAGCGAGTAGTCATCGAGCACGTAGAACCCACGCCCAAATGTTGCACAGACTAAATCGTTTTCCCGTTTTTGAATTGCTAAGTCTCGCACGGGGATTGTTGGCATTCCGGCATTTAGTTTGATCCATTTCTGGCCACCATCTAAAGAGGTAAACACTCCGAACTCAGTTCCTAGGAATAACAAGTTCGCGTTTACATGGTCTTGTTCCAAACGCCAAACTAAATGGCGTTCTGGCAGCGTCTTGGCAAGCGACACCCAAGTCCTCCCGCGATCGGTGCTCTTGATCACGTAAGGTTGGTAATCGCCTGTCTTGTGATGATCGAGACAAGCGTAAACCATGTTCGCGTCGTGGCGGTCGGCTTTTACGTCGTTAATGAAAGCCCCCTCAGGCACATCAAAGAATCGGTCGATTTTGCGCCAATTTTGTCCTCCGTCCTCCGTGACTTGAATTAGTCCGTCGTCAGTGCCAACGTAAATAACACCTTCTGTCACTGGCGATTCACTAATCGACGTAATGTTTCCATAGGCGCTCATTGCCATTAGATCGAAGCCCGCATCTATTCCCCAAACCCGACCCATGATTGGTAGAGTCCAGCGGTCGATGCCACGCGAAAGATCCGGACTCAACGTCGTCCAAGAGTCGCCTTGATCGTCGCTGCGATGTAGCTTGCGACTACCAAAGTAAATTCGTTTATGGTTGTGTGGGCTAATCAAAATGGGGGCGTCCCAATTGAAACGAAAGTCCTTTTCGCCGGCAGATGGTTGCGGGCGTATGTCAACCGACTCACCTGTGCGACGATCAAAACGGCGAATGTAGCCTTGTTGCGATTCGCAATAAATGATGTTCGGGTCCTCAGGGTCGATCGCATTGTCATGTCCATCGCCGCCAATCGTGATTTGCCAATCAGCATTCGTGATGCCTTGTACAAATCGAGTGGCGGTCGGGCCATATTGGGAGTTGTTGTCTTGGGTACCACCGACGACATGGTAAAACGGAGAGTCATAATCCACGTCGACTTTGTAAAACTGTGTTACGGGCAAGTTGTCGAAAAAACGATAGGTCTTAGCAAAATCATTCGAACTGTAAACGCCACCATCGCATCCAACAAGCAAAAAATCGGGATCGTATGGATGAAAGACTACGGCATGATTATCAACGTGCTTGTTTTCTCCCTCAACCGGCTCAAAGTTTCGGCCACCGTCAACGCTACGGACAAGTGTATTGTTGGCGTGATAGATCACATCAAAACGATGAGGGTCAAGATAAATCTCTTGGTAGTAATGCGGACCCGTTCCGCCCGAAACGAAATCGCTCATTTTTTGCCAGCTCTCGCCGTTGTTGTCGCTGCGATAAAAACCGCCTTCGCGATTCACCAACTCGATAGTTGCATAGACAACGTTGTTCTGTTGCGGTGAAACGCCGAGAGAGATTTTGCCTTTGTCGCCGCCAGGAATTCCATTTGTTAGCTCTCGCCAGCTTTCGCCACCGTCAATCGACTTGAAGATTCCA
>JAHEAM010000581.1 GCA_024642765.1 Planctomycetaceae bacterium | reverse complement strand
TCACATTGGGCCTAGCCCCACGTTTGGGCAGCAATTTCCTCGTGTGGAGGCGCACTTGCTCAACTATGATGGGTCACTGTACGGGCGGCCATTGGAAATCGAGTTTATCGAACGCGTTCGAGGAGTTCAGCACTTCGAAAATGTAGATTGCCTCAAATCACAACTTGCGCGCGACGTGGAAGTGACTCATGAAATTGCTCGAAAATTCGGTTGAAATTGATTTTTGAGGAATCTCTGTTGTCAAAACGGTACCAGAAGTTATTCGTCGACAGATATTTATTGGGGAAGCACAAATGAAGAATTTGCGAGTTGGAATTTGGGTCACAGTTATTTTAGTTTTGGGTACGACTGGCAATTGTTTGTTGGCGCAGATGGCGGGGATGCGCACTGATTCAATGCCTTCGGAAAATGTTTTGACGCCATTGACGGTAGAAGCTGCCAATTCGCATATTGCAATCACTGGCACCTGCCAGAAACGCGTGAAGCCAACTTCGATTCGCCTGATCTGGGCAGTTGTTGCGGAAGATGCTGATGCGAGCAAATGCCGCCAACTTTCCAAAGAAAAAGTGGCTAAAGTTACAGCTGCTTGGCAACAAATGGGGATCGGTGCAGATCAGATTGTTGAAGATTTTATATCTGCAGTTCCGAAATTCGATTGGATCCAGGAAACTCGCGGTGAAGAAGGCACCTTGGTCGAACAGCAAACCGGCTATCGATTGCAAACGAATTTGCATGTTAAAGTTAAGTCGGATGAGGAGGCGCTTGAGTCCGTCAACGCAGCGCTGACGGCCGGACTTACCGACTTGATCGGAGTCGACTACGCAGCTGACTTGGAGCAAATCCAAGAGCAGGCTCTGGCGGGGGCGATTTCAGCGGCAACGAAAAAATCAAGCCTTCTAATGAATGTCATGTTTGACTCACAACCGAAGCCCATCAACCTCCAAGAGGTTACCAAAGTTCATTTGCCAGCGGAAATGTATCATTCGTTTGAAAATGTCGCCAATAGCAATGTCACCGTTCGCTACGACGATCGCCGCGCTCGCATTGCAGCGTACCGACCGAAGAACACATATTACTCCGGCCTCACGAAAGAAGCTGACGACAAGGATTGGGCGTTGCCAATGAGTCCTGAGATTGTTGTTGAGTCGACGGTGACGCTCTACTATCAATCACCATCGACTCGCGAAATCGTATCGGGAAAGTAGTGAGATGTTACGCCTCCGGCGATTTTACTATCAAAACTGGGCACGTCGCCTTACGCACAACGTGTTCAGCGACGCTGCCCATCACCAAACGCAATAGTCCGCTCCGACCATGAGTTGGCATGATTACCAAGTCAATTGCGTGGTCCTTGATAAAATCAACGATGACATGAATCGGTTCCCCACGTTCGAGATGATGTTCGAATGTTACTCCCTCGCGCGACGGACGGATCTCTTCGAAGAGTTTCTTTTGCTCGGCGATTGAGCTGTTCACTTCAGCGATAGCCATTCCCGCAGAAGCCGGCAGTGGTGGCATTGCGACGAAAAGGAAGCAGAGTGTCGCGCCCTCGGATTTCGCCATGGACGACGCAACATTGATGGCTTGTTGGCTAAATGGAGACAAATCGATAGGGCATAAAATCCGTCTGTAGGTCATGAGCAATTCGCTTTCTCTGTTCAGTTTGGTCGTTTTAGTTAACAAGGTTACAACTAAGCTATGGCAATAATTGGGCCAAACATCGATCACGCAACTGGGTTTTCTGCGGCGGCACCGCAAAAGTGAACTCGGTTTCTTTGCACCCAAAAAAGCCCCTGGAATTGTGCGGTTTTCGCTATTCGTGTGTGCTGAATCGCCCGCCGCCAATGCGATTGAGTTTTTGATTAAAGGTATAAGTCGGCACAACAGCGCCTTTTCTACGGTTGCGGCCTTAGCAGCAATTGGTATTATCGACTCCAGCTTGTCCCGAATCGTGATTTGGTTCAATCAACAAGTGTACTTTTTGTTGTCAAATCAAAACCGTTCAAGGAAATCGTCGTCGCATGTCAATCAATTGGGATCGTTTCAAAGAGGTTATTAACGCGCATCAAAATTTTGTCTTGGTGAGTCATATTCGCCCCGATTGTGATGCCCTCGGTAGCGAGTTGGGAATGGCTGGCGTCTTGAAAGCTCTCGGCAAAAACGTGCGAATTGTTAACGGCCAATCGACGCCTCCCAACTTGGCTTTCATCGATCCAAACCTCTGGATCACTGCAATTGATGTTGATACGAAGCCGGAAGATCTCGCAGATGTTGATTGTTTCATGATTTTAGATACCAGTGCCAAGGTCCAATTGGGCGCGATGTTGCCGGTGTTGGAACAGACTCAAGCCAAAAAAATAATCGTAGACCATCACTTGTCCGAAGATGATTTGGGTGCGGAACTATTCAAACGAACAACAGCTGAGGCAACGGGTACGCTTGTCGTCGAGGCGGCCGAGCAGTTGGGCGTTGAACTGAAATCTGCGATAGCGATACCGTTGTTTGCTGCCATTGCAACGGACACAGGTTGGTTTCGTTTCGGCAGTGTTACGGATTACACAT
>JAHEAM010000580.1 GCA_024642765.1 Planctomycetaceae bacterium | reverse complement strand
GACGCCCGCGAACACAGTCGGCGAACGCAGGTATCTCGACTCCATGACAAACACTTGCGATAGGCTTATTCGTTTCAAAAAAATGTTTGGTGATCCGCACCAAGTTTTTGTCGTAGCGAATGTACTCAGGAGCTCGGCCGCCTGAAAAGAAAACACCCGCATATTCCGATTCGTTGATCTTACCAAACGGCGTATCGCACTCTAGCGTATACCCGTCCCATTCTTTTGAAATCGTCCATCCGGGTTTGATTTCGTGAAGTACGAGTTGATAGCTTCTTTTTTCTGGAGCAGTGACGACAGGCAACATGCCGGCTTCTTGTAAGCGATAATACGGATACAGGGTGTCGAGCATTTCAGAAGCGTCTCCAATGACAATCAGGACTTTCTTCAATTTACAACCTCTCCAAGTTAAGTCGTTTGATCCAAATTAAACAAAGCACTATTGGTTCAAGGTGGTTATGTATTCGCGCGCTTTGTTGATTTCGCCAGTAACTTCTTCGATCGAAGGTAGGATCGAAATACCGCGAGGAACCGGATGCATGAAAATTTCAATCCACCCGTTGAACTCAACTTCTTTGAGCGCCGAAATGATCGGCTTGAAATCAAGTTCGCCTTTGCCAGGCAACTGCAACAACAGGTCCGTTGTTGGCATTGGATCGGCACAGCCTTTGCCATATTGCCATGCGTAGAAAACCTCGATTCGATTGCCAAGATTGCGAATAAGGTCCGCGATCAACTCAGCGTCTTGCGACAAGTGATAAGGAGCCAACGCAACACGCAATCCATTCTCACCTCCTAGCTCGGCCAGCCACTTAATCGAATCCGGAGAGCTGATCAAACTGTTGGCATGATTTTCAATGGCAATCTTGATTCCGTGCTCGCCAGCCGCATCAACATGTCGTTTCATCGATTCGACAAACCGGCCAACGGCTACTTTCGTGTCGCCTCCAGTTTGGGTTGCAGGGCCTACAGCTCCTGTTACGATTGATTTGCACCCAAGTGCATGTGCCACTGGAAATTCAACAGCCAACTGGTACGGCCCAAGTTTATATTGTGTGATACAACCCAACTCAGCTTGATTCTTGACGAGCATTTCTTTGAATTTTTCGATCCCCAAGTCATCGAGTTGTTCACGTTGATTGGCATGATGCTTGGGCCAAATATCGAGAGCAATTGCGCCTGACTTCTTGACTTCGGGCAAAATATCTCCTATGTACGTGAATCCGTAAAGCGAAGAAGCCAGCAAGTACTTGGGCTCAAATGGCTCGGTCGACTCGCCTCCTTGCGTTTTGGCTTGGAAACACGTTGCGTCGGGAGGCAGTATCGCGGCGCAGGGAGCAACCGCCGCGAGGGCGTTAAATTGTCGTCTGCTAATTTTCTGGCGCATCTTGGACCCTTATTTGATTTCGAAGCCCGTGCGCTGCTCGCGCGAGAGCCACCGGTCGGCAAGTTCGTCGTCGACAAAACGTTCTGCTACTGGATTCCAACTCAGTGTTCTCCCAATCCGCATCGAAATATTTGCGAGATGACAAGTACTGACGCTTCGATGCTGACTCTCTATATCCGATATTGGCAATGCACTCGAATCCATGCAATCGAAAAAATTCCCCATGTGGTTAATAATTGCGTCTAGCTTTCCAGCGCGTTCAGGACGATCGAGATTGTCATTCTGATACACTCGCCAATCGCTGCGCGGCAACGGTCGGACAGCAAGCTCTTCGATGGGCTTGCCCTCCAATGAGCCTCGATTAACAAAAATGCGACCGGCGTCCCCAGTGAACATTATTCCGTTACGCCCTGTGTCACTGATACTCATTTCGACTCCGTTCGCGTATTGGACTTTCGCAGAAAACTCTAACGCAACGTTGAATCCGTTAACGGTCTCTGGAAAACGGGCTTGTGTTTCGATAGCGACCGGCAGACTACCAATTGCCCATTGGGCAATATCGATGTGATGTGCACCCCAGTCAGTCATTTGGCCACCGGAGTATTCGTACCACCAACGAAATGTGTAATGACTGCGTTCAGCCAAGTAGGGAACGTCTGGCGTTTGGCCCTGCCACAAATTCCAATTCAAGTTCTTTGGCGGTAGACCTGTCTGAAACGGTCCACCCGTTTCGTTCTTCCCCAAAACCACATCGACTCTCTGCAATTTCCCAACTCGGCCCGCGCGAACCATTTCAACAGCCAAACGAAAACGATGATCGCTGCGTTGCCACGAACCGACTTGGACGATCTTACCGGTTTCGCTAACAACGTCGCGCAGCTTCTTGCCTTCATCGATCGTAAGCGTTAGTGGTTTCTCGCAATAGACATGTTTGCCGGCGCGACAGGCATCGATCACCATCTTCGTGTGCCAATGGTCGGGAGTGCCAATGGTTACGACATCAACATCCTCTCTGGCAAGTAATTCGTGGTAGTCTTCAAAGTCCCGAGGCGTACTCCCAAAAGCGGCCTTGACTGGATCTCGCACATTCTTGTCAACGTCGCAAACCGCAACGATATCGCCAAACATTGCAGCTTTGTGAGCGATCACACTACCTTGGTAACGCATCCCAATAC
>JAHEAM010000579.1 GCA_024642765.1 Planctomycetaceae bacterium | reverse complement strand
CGACTTTGTCCCGCTGGGTCCACCTTAAGAACTTAGGGAACAGTCCCATGCTTAACGGGTATTCTCACGGGCGCTATTAGCGATGAATTCTTGCCGCCTCGGCCTTGGGAACTGCAATATCAAAATAGCCAATCATCATTTCTTCCCAAGTTTGGTCACCCCATGCAACTTTTTTCGTTGGGTCTGGGTTGTTAAGGTTGTTGAGTGAGTTATCAAAAACTGCCTGGCAGTGAATGCGCGTACCAGCGGGCAACGCTTTCGGAACAGCCAACTGATACGACGTTTGCCAATTGAAATCATAATGCGGAACGTCTAGTAGGATTTCTCGTTTTCCGTCGGGATAAAACGCTTCATAGCGAAACGCACTGCCGCGAAGGTGCATGTGTGGCATCATGGAAACAACTTCCCAGGCTTTTAGTTTTTGGCGATTCCAAGCCTCGACGGCAAACGCCGGATCATTGGGGGGAATTTCAAACTTCGGATTGACGGCACACGTGGTAATAATTTCGTGGGTCACATCGGCGACATCGACGAACTTCAAACCTAATTGACTTTGGTCTGTCGTCGCGCGACCGTTAGGCGTGTAGTGAACCTGGAAGACAAGTTTTGAATCCTTCGGGATTTTTTTCGCATATCCCTCTCTCGGAGACACCGGCAGCATGCCTGGTACGTAACCAACCAAGAATCCATCAAGTTCTTGCTCGAGCTCTTTCGCTTCTCGCGGGACGACAAAACACAAAATGTGGTGGACGACTTTCAGATTGCCAGGACGAAGTTCGGCCATTGATATCCATTTGTCCTCGGAAAAATTTGGGTCGTAAGTAAAATACTTGTAACGCACATCGCCCGTTGCAGGGATATCGACTGGTTTTTCGGTCACATTACAGACAAAATCTGGTACGTCGGCCAGCTGCCAACCTGGTGTGAATTCTGGAACCGCCGGAATGTCTTGGGCGTTGCCAAGAGGTGTGCCTTGCTCGACCCAACGCAATAGAATGTTTCGTTCTTCCGCGTTCAAAGAACAGTCATTCGCAAATTGCCCGTACTCGGAGTTCGCACTCCAGGGTGGCATACGGCGTTCGGTAACAACTTCAGCAATCATTTCGCCCCAAGCCGAAGCATCATCGTAATTGTCCAATACGAATGGACCGATCTGACCCGCGCGATGGCAAGCAACACAATGCTGGTTCAAAATCGAAGCAACATTTGACGCGTAGGTGAATTCGGGGTCCTCTGCTGATTGCTTTTGGTGTCCAATGATGCAACCGACGGCTTCGGATTTAGGAACCCTAACGGGCTTCTCAAAGAGCAGTGATTCGAGCGCATCTTGCAGTTCAGTTTCTAACGGTTTGTCTCGCGCATAGCCAATTCCAAATTGGTCGTCAATTCGGCCTTGATAGCAGATCGCACGTTGCGAATTGAGCACAAATACCTCTGGTGTTCTGGTCGCTCCAAAAGTCTTGGCGACAGCCCCATTAGCGTCCTTGAAAAATGGAATAGCGAATCCCTGTCGCCTTGCAAACGCTGCCATTTCCTCCAACGAATCTTGCAAATTGGGGTCGATTGCAATGAACTTCACGCCTTTGTCAGAATAAAGTTCGTTGAGTTCTTGCAGTCGTAACGAATAGAGTTTGGCCAATGGGCATTCTGTTCCCAAGAATGCAACAACTAATATTCGTGAATCTTGTGCGTCCAGAAATCGCCATTTTTCGCCGCGGAAATCTACCAGCTCAAATTCGCTTAACGTTTCATAGTGTGTCGATTTTATTTCTGATTGAGCGACCAAAGGCGCCGAACAAACCAACCAAGGTGCAAGAGCGAAAACGTATAGAAAAAGACGAAAAAAACCGAGCGATTTGAATTTCATTTTGAAAATCGATTCAACATTTTTAGTTGACTGGCGGAGCTGAAAAAACACGGCGGTACATACTTCCGCGATTGAGTTGTTCCTTCTTTAGAACCGCCTCGAGCTTCGAGTTTTCCAGCAGCGATTCAAAATCGTCAAGGTTTTCTATTCCTTCATTGGTTGCATAACCATCTTTGACGGCTTCATCCAGCAGTTGAATTGCGTCTTCCTGCCGGCCTTCGCGTACTGCGATTTGCGCCAGATTACGGCGTGCCAAGTTGCGGTGGAATGGTGAATCGAGACAGACCTCTAGATCTTCCTTGGCTTCAGCAATTAACCTGAGACTTTGCTCTGTTTCGGGGGAGTTGCTTTCGGTTGGACCGATATTGGCCTCGGTAGATTTTTCGATTTGATTGGCAAATTTTAGCTCGCACCAGGCCTTCCGTATTCGTGCTTCACCGTCAAAAGGGTCTGCAATCAGCATTTGTTCGTAGAATTCAATTGCCTGGTCCCACTTTCCCATTTCAAATGCAGAATCTGCTTGTCTACGTGTTTCGGAAAATTCCGATGTGCTGATCTTTTCTCGTTCATTGTTGCTGATCTGTTGCACCATTTGAAATGCAAACCACAATCCAGCAACACAAGCGGCCAAAAGCAAAATTGCTGTCAAGATTCGATTTCTTTTCATTATCGTTTCTTGGCAAAAGACATATCAA
>JAHEAM010000578.1 GCA_024642765.1 Planctomycetaceae bacterium | reverse complement strand
TTCAAACTCTCGAAAACTCCGACAGCGGTGCGCTCGCCAGTTTTTACATGGGGCGCTCGCACTATGCACTTGAAAATTACAATGATTCGATCGCTTGTTACGAGCGAGCCAAACTTGCTGGCCTAGATCCAAATGTTATTGCGGTAGCAATTGCGGATTCTAAACGGCTTTTGGGCGATCTTGAGGGATCGATGGCGATTCTTGATAATCTCTTCGGCCCAATCGAGCAAACGGCTGAGTACCTTTATCAACGGGCTGCTACTATCGCTGCATTGCAAGCCAACCCTGAGGAAGTAGTTCGACTGTATGAACGTGCGGTTGAAATAGATGACCGGCATTCAGGTGCATTGTTTGGCTTGGGTTTGGAAAATGATCGACGCGGTAATGATGACAAGGCCATGGAGCTATACCAACGCGCCGCATCTGTTTTTCCAACGCACGTTGGTGCCCTAATGAACTTGGGCTTGCTCTATGAAGATCATGAGCAGTATTCGCGGGCAAGTCGATGTTACGACCGAATTCTGGATTCGTTTCCTGCCAACCAACGCGCTCGTTTGTATCGACGCGACGCATCGGAATCGATGAATGGTGGCGAGCGTTGGGATGAAGACCGTGAACGCGTCCAACGCCGCATGCAGACCATCATGCAAGTTCCAATTGCTCAATTCGAATTGTCGGTTCGCAGCAGAAACTGTTTGCAGAAGATGGGTATTCTGACCCTGGGTGACTTGACTCAAGTTACCGAGAATGACCTCTTAGCGAGTAAGAACTTTGGCGAGACTTCGCTGGTTGAAATCCGTGAGATGATGGCAAACAAAGGCCTTTCTATTGGGCAATTCGCGGAAGCCACTGCAGTGGAGCCTGAGCAATTCGATGTCTCCAGTCTTTCGCCTGACGAACAAGCTCTTTTGGATCGACCGATTGGCGATTTGAACTTATCGGTGCGAGCGCGAAAGTGCATGTCGCGTTTGGGCCTAACGACAATTGGCGAGCTGGTTCGGAAATCTGGCGACGACATGCTGGAGTGTAAGAATTTCGGCGTCACGAGTTTGAACGAAGTTCGCGAGAAGCTTCAACAGGCTGGCCTGAAGCTTCGTGGCGAATAGACGACTCCGCGTGCTCAATCGTTCGAGTTGGAAAAATGTTCGTCGATGAAACAAAACGGTTTCGAATACACTTTGTTGCACCAAGACAGGCATACCGGTGCGCGGTTGGGGCGCTTGACCACGCCCCGTGGTGTGATTGAACTGCCCACATTCATGCCGGTAGGCACTTGTGGCACAGTCAAGGGTTTGACGTTCGATCAAGTCGCGAAGGTGGGTTCGCAGATCTGCCTTGGCAACACCTATCATCTTGCGCTGCGGCCAGGCGTTGAAGTCGTCGAGGCACTGGGCGGACTCCATCGTTTTATCGGTTGGGACAAGCCTATATTGACGGACAGTGGTGGTTTCCAGTTGTTCAGTTTGGCCAAGCTCACAAAAATTCGCGAAAGTGGTGCGACGTTCCAATCGCATATCGATGGGCGGGCCTTAGAACTCAGCCCAGAACGAAGTGTTGAGATTCAAGAGAAATTGGGTTCGGACATCGCGATGGTTTTGGATCACGTGATTGGCTTGCCTGCCGAACGCGCTGCCGTACAAGATGCTTGCGAGCGTTCGATTCGTTGGGCCCGACGTTCGCAAGAAGCCCATACCTTAACGAGTCAGATTCAGTTCGCGATTGTTCAAGGCGGCTTGGATGCCGAGCTACGCCGGTGGTGTGCTCGCGAGCTAGTCGAGCTTGATTTTCCGGGTTATGCAGTTGGTGGTTTAAGTGTTGGCGAAGAACCTGAGGAAATGTATCGGATAATTTCCGCGACGACGCCCGAGTTGCCTGCCGACCGACCTCGTTACCTGATGGGAGTTGGGCGACCCCAAGACTTGCTAGAGGCCGTTGCTCGCGGGATTGATATGTTCGATTGCGTAATGCCAACTCGGAACGGTCGAAATGCCAATGCGTTTACGGACAGTGGGCAATTGAACTTGCGCAATCAATGCCACCAACTTGATCCAGAACCGGTTCAGGAAGATGTCGTGACTGATTGGTCGCATTTGAGTCGATCTTACTTGCGGCATTTGTTTATTGCCGGCGAGATGTTGGGACCGATTCTGCTGAGTTTGCATAACATTGCGTATTATCAACGTTTGATGCGGCTGGCACGTGAGGCGATCGCAAACGACTGTTTCGTCGATTTCTATCGGGAACGGATGGCCGGTTGGGGCGAATCCTCTCGATTTTGATTGGCGGAAGGGTGGCGCGAGACCTTGGTCTCAGATTTTTGTGGCCCTTAGAAGGCCCATGTTTCAAAAGTTGACCGATCGCAGAGACGGTTGGCTTTGATCGCCCTTGTTGATATGACGTCAAGTTTTTAAGATAGTTGCTTCGATTTACCGTTCTTGGTGGTGGCGTTCGATAAGTTTTGCTTGAGGTGAGAGGTAGTGCTTCTTGCCGACTTCGATCGTTGTTGCCCCGTCCAACCTTTCAAAGGTCCATTTTGTATGTCAAGTTTCTTTGACCAATTGAATGTCATGGTG
>JAHEAM010000122.1:8669-9477 GCA_024642765.1 Planctomycetaceae bacterium | reverse complement strand
GCCAATGATTGTTTCGCTGGTAGGGCGGACGATCAACGGTTCTTCCAATGGACCGGCTGGATGTAACTTTCCGTCAGCACCCATTTCCAAGCGATGGTGCGTAACCACCGCGCATTCTTTCGCAAAGCCGTCGACATGCTCGGCTTCTTTCTCCAAAAAGCTCTTCGGAATGAACAGCGGGAAATAGGCGTTTTCATGCCCGGTGTCTTTAAACATTTTGTTCAGAATGCGCTGCGTGTTTTCCCACAGACCATAGCCCCACGGCTTGATGACCATGCAGCCGCGAACTGGTGATATTTCGGCCAAGTCCGCTGCCTTGATGACTTGCTGATACCATTCAGGGTAGTTTTCTTCGCGAGTAGGCGAAATGGCCGATTTAGCTTTTCCGTTCATGAATTCGTCAATTGTTTTAAGAAATAAAAAGTCAAGCATTCGATAAGTAGCAGTGGACTGCGTTGGCCGACCGCCGAGTCTCGATTTTAGGTTTCATTGGCTAGATCGACTAGGGCAAGGACGCAATACAGTCGCTAGAATAGTTGGCTTCAAAGAAGTTGCATCCCCAAGGGCCCGAAAGGCGATTGTAAACCATGATTGCTATTCCAAAAACTCGAACCCTGAATTGTCGGCTTGTCCTTTGTTTACTGTTCGGCGCTTTTGTTGTCGGGATTGGCCCAGTCGTTGCACAAGTGGCGACGATCGGGGCGCCGCCTAGCGCAACCACCGGGGCTGCTCAAGAAGTAAACACACAAGTCCTCAACGATGGACGATTCGGCGCAGTGGCTTGGATTCAAAACGCAGCTGAATACCA
>JAHEAM010000122.1:0-8659 GCA_024642765.1 Planctomycetaceae bacterium | reverse complement strand
TCTTGACGCGACAGTGCTATCGACTTGCGCAGTACCAATTGAACATTGCGTTAAGTGATGGCCACTGGTCGGCAGACGAAGTTCAAGTCATGGAGGGCAACTATTTTGGTAAGCCCAGTGCGGTGATCTTGGATTTGGACGAGACTGTGCTCGACAATTCCGCCTACAACGCACGCAACATCGTCGACCAGCAACCTTACGATTTGGAATCCTGGAATGCATGGTGCGCCGAAGAAAAGGCGACGATTATTCCTGGCGCCGCAGATTTCATCAAAGCTGCCGTCGCGCTCGGCGTCAAAGTCATGTTCGTGACTAACCGTCGCGACGAAGTGAAAACCGCAACCATCAACAACTTGAAAAAATTCGGAATCAACGCCAATGACGACAATGTCTTAACGCGCAACGATGATCAAGGCCGAGGTGGGGACAAAGTTTCTCGTCGTGGGATGGTGGCGAAAGACTATCGCATCCTGTTGCTCATCGGTGATAACCTTAGTGACATTTGTTCGGAAGTCGAAATCCCTGACAACAAACTCCGAAACGAAACAGCGAACCGCAAGGCTGACTTTCTCGGCACACGGTGGATCATATTACCAAACCCAGTCTACGGATCATGGGAACGCGCGCTCCCAAAAGAGCCCAAAGCGGCCCTCCGCGTTGACCGTGAAACTCAATCGTCTCTAGGCCGCTAAGCGATTTGGAAAAAGTCGTATTTCGCTCCTGCGAAATAACGCCCAATTCACAAACAAAAGTCCAATCTCTCTCCAGCAGTTCGGGCGCTCAAATTGTAACAGCAGTCCTATTCGATGACCCGGAAGAGTTTATTGACTTGCGAGCAAATGCCACCGAACCTTGCCGCCCAAAAAATGTCTAGCAGAAGGTAAACGGTTCTGGCAATTCGTAGTCACC
Organism: Planctomycetaceae bacterium; assembly: GCA_024642765.1. GTDB lineage: Bacteria > Planctomycetota > Planctomycetia > Pirellulales > Pirellulaceae > BJ22. Next base: position 7,750 of record JAHEAM010000122.1, on the reverse strand, counting down.
CTTTTTCGCTTGCCTCGATCCCGATACTACAAAACCAATGGAGTTGAAGTGAAATCCGAACCAAACGAACTGAAATTGATCCCAACTAGCGATTGCGTCTCAATCTTGCCGGTCGACTCGCATACGCCGCCGATCAAAGTCTTTGGAAACGATGCGATTCGCAAGACTTTTGATTCCGCTTGTTTGCAGCAAGCAATCAATTCGCGTCGCGCGCCAGGTGTAACCCAGCTTGTTCTGAATCCCGACGCGCATTTGGGATACGGTGCACCGGTCGGTTGCGTGATGGCTTCGCCCACACACATTTACCCAGGACCAGTGGGCGTTGATATCAAGTGTTCAATGAGCCTGCTCCAGCTCGACCTCGACGGATCTGCCGTTGACGACCGTCGCGTGCGCCGAAAAATCATCGACGCGATCTGCGAACGAACACCAACGGGAACTGGCCGTGGACAACGCAATGCGCCAAAAAGCCGCGTCGTTTCTGCCGAATTGGGAACCCAAGCCGTTCTTGAGGGAGCATCGCTGGCAGTCTGCGAGCAATTAGGGATCCCGCCTGAATGGGCTGAGTATTGCGAGGATTCCTTTCACTTGGGCCACGACGAGACGCGAGATTCGCTTGGAACTCGACTGGATTGGCTGTTGACACAACCCTCAATGCGGAACTTCACTGAGAAGATGACTCAACTTGGCTCGTACGGTGGCGGAAACCATTTCGGTGAATGCGAGATCGTTTCGATCGAAAACAACGACCGGGCCCGCGCGACCGCAGAAACGTTTGGTCTGCAAGACGGTCGTGTTGCGTTTCTATCACATTGTGGTTCGCGTGGATTCGGACATAACTTGGCGACCGGACAATTCCGCGCTTTGCAAAACAAATTTGCGAAGTGGAGTATTCCGCTTCCTGGCGAGGATCGTGAATTGGTGTATGCGCCTCTGGGGTCTACCGAGGCAAACGCTTACTTGGACGATATGGCCATGGGTGCCAACTTTGCAACCGTCAATCACTTGTTGATCAATGCACTCGTGCTTGAGGCGTTTCAAGAAATTTGTCCAGGTACGCAAGGCCGACTTGTTTACTTCATCAGTCACAACATTGCCCGTCGCGAAATTCTCGACAACCAAAAAGTATGGGTACATCGCAAAGGTGCAACGCGCGCGTTCCCGGCAAACCATCATGCCTTGGCCGGAACGCCATTCGCAGCAACCGGACATCCGATCTTGCTGCCCGGAAATCCACGCGATGGGTCGGCAGTAATGGTCGGTGAACCGGGTGCGGTCGAATCGTGTTACAGTGTGAACCACGGTGCCGGTCGAATCCTCGGGCGCAAACAAGCGAAACGCGAACTCGATCAGAAAACGATCGACCACGATCTCGATCAACACGACATCTTGAGCAATTGTCGGGCGTACCCAATCGACGAAGCACCAGATGCCTACAAAGATTTCAACGAAGTCTTGAAGACGGTCAAGCAAGCGGGATTGGCAAGCGAAGTCGCGCGTCTGAGAGCACGCTTTGTCATTAAGGACGGAAGTGACGCGGATGATTGAGATCGATGGTTCCAAGGGCGAAGGCGGCGGGCAAATTTTGCGATCGTCGCTGAGTCTCTCGATGATCACGGGCACGCCGTTCGAGTTGATGCGGTTGCGCGGCGGTCGGGCAAAACCCGGCCTCGCTCGACAACACTTGACATGTGTAATGGCTGCAAAGCAAATCTGCGATGCGACGGTGGAAGGCGACGAACTTAAATCGCAACACTTGATCTTTCGTCCAGGTCGCGTGCGGAACGGTGACTTTCGATTTTCCATAGGTACCGCTGGGAGCACGACTTTGGTTGCTCAAACGGTATTGCCTGCACTGTTGATGGCGTGCGGCCCTTCGTCGTTAATTATCGAAGGCGGCACACACAACACGATGGCGCCACCGTTTGACTTCCTGCAGCGATCATTCTTGCCGCTGGTCGCACGAATGGGGCCGACTGTTTTCGCTGAAATGAAACACTATGGTTTTTACCCCAATGGTGGTGGCCAAATCGAATTATTGATCAAACCACCCGATAAATGGCGGGGTTTGAAGTTACTGGAACGCGGGCAACTTGTTCCATCAGTGACTGCGATCGTTTCTCGGTTGCCAGCATCGATCGGTCAACGCGAATGCCGTACGATTTGCAAAAAAAGTAATTGGCCCATGACATCGAGCCGAGTTATCGAAGTTGAGAATCCATGCGGTCCCGGAAACGTCGTGCTGATCGAATTGAAGTCGGCAGGAGTCACCGAAATTTTTTCAGGAGTGGGTGAACTCGGCGTGCGTGCAGAAAAGGTTGCTCGGCGAGTGCTACAAGAAGCCGAAGAATTCTTGGCAACTGACGTCCCAGTCGGCCCGCATTTGGCGGATCAACTGCTGTTGCCGATGGCGATCGCAGCGACTCACGGAGCACACAGTCGCTTTCGAACGCTATCACTGACGCCTCATAGCCAAACACATATCGATATCATCCGGCGTTTTCTAGATATCGAGGTCGTTACTTCCGAAATCTCATCCAACACGCTTGAGGTCGTTGTTCGCCGAGTCGAATAACGGCATGACAGCAATCCCGATTACAATGGTACAATTGCAGTCGCGGCGAGAGTAGAAAAGAAAACGGTTAGAGAAATTTGCAAACACGATGGGCCAAACCCGACAACACTTCGGTACACTTTTTTTTACGGCGATTTTTTCGCAAAATGTCGCAGCGATCCAGTGGGGACAAAAGCAGCTCGAAACACTTATTGGGCCAGTATTGATCGCCAGCCCGTTGCTGGACTTCAACGAAACGTCGTTTTACTCCGCCACTATGGGAGGCGACCTGCGAAAACAGATGTTTATTTTTGATGCGGCCTATGACCCGGCGACTCTGCCGGATTGGAAAAACCGAACTAATCGGCTCGAGGAAGACTATCGGCAAGCATTCCCTTCGTCAGTCGAACGTCCCATCAATGTTGATCCCGGATATTTGAGTGAAGCCAAGTTGGTCCTTGCGACAACTAAGGATCGTGATCACCGCGTCTATTTGCGAGACGGAATTTACGGTGAAGTCACGCTGTATTATTTGCGGACAGGTTGGCAGTTTTCGCGTTGGACCTACCCAGACTACCGGCGAGCGGATGTCTTCGCGTTTTTGACGAAAGGCAGGGAGTTATTGCGAAAGCGAATCCAAGAGTCCAATGCCTAATAAGTCAGAAACGAATGCATCGCGAATGATATGCCACGAATGGTCGCAAGCGGTCCATTTTTATTGCCGTTGACGCCGAATAGAGAATTTTCTGCGAAACCGATTTCGCTGGACTGCTATTTCAAATCCATGATGATTTACCCTAAACTAGTATTCGTACCTGCTAGATTGCCAATCGGCGTGAACATTCGTTCTGCGACCTAACCAGTTCGCAAAACTTGTTTCCGTCATTGCTTCGGCCAAAAGCAAAAATCGAACATTTAGAATAACGGCGAGCTCTATCATGATTTTATCCCTTAAGTCAATATTCTGTCTCGTTTTGATGTTGGGAGGCATGTTGTTGGGCTGGATCGTAAACGATCAGAAGATCGCTGGCGGTGATTCATTGCGTTGGAACGACCTTTCCCCTAATCCAGTCCATATCGGCGCATGGCAGGAACCTAAAAAACAAGATCCCGTTTTTCCGCCTAAAACTGATTTGGTTAAGGACTGGAAACAACCGGCCGTAACGTTATTCGTTACCGGAAATCAAAACGGTTATATCGAACCCTGCGGATGCACCGGCTTGGAAAACCAAAAAGGCGGACTGATGCGGCGTGCCGATTGCCAAATGGTCCTCAAGGATCGCGGTTGGGATATCGTCAGCATCGACGCAGGCAAACAAGTTCGCCGAATCGCCGCCCAAGCTAATCTAAAACTTCAGGCAACTTACCAAACGCTATGTGGTGTGATGAATTACGATGTAATCGCCTTCGGCCCAGACGAATTGAAATTGTCGGATACAGCTCAAGCCATTCTCAATAACGTAGAGGACTTCGAGAATTCAAATCCTTTCACCTGTGCCAACTTGGTCGTCTTGGACGAATCAATTTCAAATCGATTTCGCGTGTTTGAGCGCAACGGCAAGCGTATTGGCGTAACGACGATCTTGGGTGACGAGTACTTCAATGAAATCCAAACCACCGACGTGATCAAAACCGCCGCCGCACTTGCTCTGAGTGAAATCATACCGAAACTCCAACAAGAGAAATGTGACATGTTGGTTTTGGTTTGTCAGGCCAGCAAAGAAATTAGCATTCAACTCGCCAAACGTTTTCCTGTTTTTGACTTGGTTGTCACAAGTGACGGGGCGGGCGAACCGATGATGTTGCCTGAAAAATTTGCAGCAGGCAACCGAACCACAAACTTGATAGAGGTGGGCACCAAGGGCATGTATGTAGGCCTCGTCGGATGCGACTGGGAAAACGGACAACTAGCGATTCGTTATGAACGCGTGCCAATGGATGCAAGATTTGCCGACAATGTGGAAGCCAAAAAAATCTTTGTCAACTATCAAGGCGACTTGGAAAAACGTTACTTGAATCCTGCTGGCTTTCGGTTTGCCGACATTACTCCTCGCGCCATTCCTAATGGTGGAGAATTTGCGGGTTCCGAATCTTGCGCCGACTGTCACGACGTAGATTACGACATTTGGAAAGATGGTATCGACGGCAACGGCGGACCTCATGCTCGTGCGACATTGGATCTTGTTGACCCGAAAGACAATCCTCGTGCTGAAATCAAGCGCAACTTTGACCCCGAGTGCCTGAGTTGCCACGTTACCGGCTGGAATCCCCAAGAATTCTTCCCCTACCAAACGGGCTATTACGATTTCGAGAGAGACGAACACCTGCATGGCAATGGTTGTGAAAATTGTCACGGACCTGGCAAAGCCCATGTGGACGCCGAAAATGGCGACATAGAAGCCACCGATGAAGAAATCGCCAAATACCGAAAGGATTTGTTCATCACCAAAGCAGATGCTCAAAAGAACGGGACTTGTCTCGCCTGTCATGACACCGACAACAGTCCTGACTTCGCCAAAAAAGGTTTCGATGAATACTGGAAACACATCGAACACGGAAAAAAATAACGACTCGGTTTCCGTCGAACCCTGAATACGCTTCCAACAAATTGGCAAACAATGAGTTTCAGCAGCAAACCCATTCGCAAAGAACTTCACCATGAATTGAAGGGCCATGAGGCTCTAATCGATTCACTATGTGAGTGTGGACGTTTGTTTCACACCCGTGGCTGGTCGGTCGGAACAAGTAGCAATTATAGCGTCGTCTTAGGTCAACACCCCGTTGATTTGATTGTTACCGGTAGCGGCTTTGACAAGGGCCAATTGCAACCCAACCAATTCGTGCGTGTTAATGAGTTTGGAAAGCCGACCACTCCGGAACAGCCCAAGTCCAGCGCTGAGACGATGTTGCATGTTGTCTTGGCACAGCGTTCTGAACCCGTTGGTAGCATTCTGCACACGCATAGCGTTTGGGGAACCTTGCTGTCGCAACACTTTTATGAGCAGCGTGGGTTTTCGATAACAGACTTTGAAATGCTGAAGGGCTTAGAGGGAATCAAGACCCACGAGTCTGAAGTGTGGATTCCCATCTTTGACAACACTCAAGACATACCTGTCCTCGCCGAGCAAGTCAAAGCAATCTACCAAACGTCACCCGAAAAAATTCGCTACGGCTTTCTGATTCGCCAGCATGGCCTTTACACATGGGGTCATGACGTCTTTGCAGCCCGACGGCACATCGAAATTTTCGAATTCTTGTTCGAATGCTTAGGCCGAAAACTGGGTTACTAAGGCAATCGCACATTGTTGATGGTACAATTGTCCATTCGTGTTAATGTTGCGCTCATCGCGCACCAATCGGTTCAAAGGAATTTGCAATGAATCATTCATTTTTTTCGCGCCGTGGTTTTCTATGTGCTTCGACGGCTGCTGCTGTTGCCGGTGCACTTCCTGTCGGTTTCAGCACGACGAAATTACTCGGCGCAACACCGAGCATTGCAGAGGACGTTAGTCTCAAGGGCCACCTTTGGAAAACGCTCAAAATCGGCATGGTAAACGTCCAGGGTACTTTGACCGACAGATTCAAAGCGGTCAAAGCTGCGGGCTTCGATGGTATTGAAATGGATTGTCCTGGAATGGACGTACAGGAAACATTGAACGCAATTGCCGAAAGCGGTTTGCCTGTCGACGGTTCTGTCAATTCAACACATTGGAACGATCGTCACACAGACGCGAATCCGGACATTCGCAAAAAAGCACGCGAGTCATTGGATACGGCCATTCGCGACACTCATGCTGTTGGTGGACATTCTGTTTTGTTGGTTGCGGGGCACGGCAAGGATGGCACAAAAGCAGAATGTTGGAAACGGTCGATCGACAATATTTCACTATCGATTCCTCTCGCTGCGCAACTCGGAATTCAAATCGTTATCGAGAACGTATGGAATCACTTCCTCTACAACCATGACGGCGACCACACTCAAAATGCTGACGAATTTGTAAAGTTTGTTGATGAATTTGATTCACCTTGGGTTGGCATGCAATTCGATATTGGCAACCATTGGAAATATGGCAGCATGGGAGATTGGATTCGCCAACTCGGTCGACGCGTTTACAAACTAGACATCAAAGGATTCTCCCGTGCCGAAGGCAAATTCACACGCATCTCAGAAGGCGACATCAATTACGCCGATGTTCGCAAGGCACTTTCCGAAATCAAATTCAACGGCTGGGTAGCCGCAGAAGTCGGTGGTGGCGATCAAGCGGAACTTACGCGAATTGCCGGTGAGATGAACGACGCTTTCCGCTTGAACTAGATGCGAATGCCATATTACGCCGCGAAAATAAGTTTGTTTAGGACTAATCCAATGCTGAAAACCACTATCTTGATAATGATCGCTCTGTTACCAACGTTGATTTGCGCACAAGACGAATCAGCGAAGACAGAATCGAACATTCGCCATGCAGTTCTCATCGCCGGAGGATTTACTGGGATCGTTGACGAAGAAGGCCGAGAGGTATGGAAGACGGAAGAGAATTCCAAAGACGCAACGCGGCTTGAAAACGGGCATATCTTGGTCACCTGGAAGGACAAAGTCGTCGAATTCGATACGAACAAAGAAGAGTGTTGGCGGTACGACCGAAACGAACAAGACGCCGAATTGGTAAGTGCCACTCGAGTCAATGATGGCAACACCCTGATCGTTGTTTTGGGAAACCGACCTCGCCTGACAGAAATTTCTTCCGATGGCAAAGTCGTATGTGATGTCCCGGTCGATCCTGAACAAACAGACAACCACCACATGCAGACGCGCATGGCTCGCAAGTTGCCAAATGGAAACTACCTGGCACCGCATCTATTTGGATATTCAATACGCGAATACAAACCAGATGGAACTGCCGTTGCTGATTTCCAAACCGACACCGAACATTTCGGCGGCCAAGATGCCAAGAACTGGCCATTCACTGCGATTCGCTTAGAGAATGGCAACACACTCGTTGGCTGCACCTACGGAAACCGAGTTGTCGAATTCGATTCAAAAGGAAATGTGGTTTGGGAAATCACCAACGAAGATGTGGGTGGTATCATCAAAGATGCCTGTGGCGTGCAGCGTCTGCCGAACGGAAACACTGTTGTCACCAGCTATGGCCAACGCGAACCAGATGCAGTGAAAATTTTCGAAGTCACCCCTAACAA
>JAHEAM010000577.1 GCA_024642765.1 Planctomycetaceae bacterium | reverse complement strand
ATATGTACCGCCTGTCTACGGGGGACTTGCTGGCGGTTCGGCTTTTGTTGCTGCGCCGAATGGTCGTTTCGAAATTCAACGCCACGTTGATCCCAATCGGCACGCGGATTCCATGGGCGATTTGACGGTGATCGACAATGACTCTGGCGATGTGCACGGCAATGCAACCCTCGCGAATTTGCTGGCCAACGTTGATGAGCCTATTTTTAACAATGTGTTTGCGGTTGGACTGCGCGAAATCCAAGAGCTTGGTGCCCTTAACAATACGCAGGCGGCCGATCATCTTTATCGTTTGACGAGCGGACTTGATCGCGTTTCCCTTGTCGATGTGATGCGAGACCTGAAAAAACGTCGCGACGGCCTGTGGGCTGAAGACGCCAAAACCGAATCACGGATCGCAAGTCTCCAAACGCGCCGGCAACAGTTGCTACGCGAAATCGATGAGCATCGGTCCAAAGCAAAGCGTTGGTCACGCGTTGCCGCACAGACCAAAGAATACTCAACGCGCCTGGAAGAAATCAACCACGAGCTCAAAGGTCTCGAACGGGAATCGCGCCGCATCGAACTTGCGATTCAAATTTCTGAGCGTTGGAACAATCGCGAATTAGTCACGCAGCAGATCTCCGCTTTCGGGATTTTGCCCGACCCACGCGATATTTCAGTTGCGGAGCTCGAAAGCCTTAATACCAAAATCACCAAACAGAAAGAAAAAATTTCGCAAATTCGAACCGAGCGAAAGCGGATTCGCGCGAAAGGCGACGAGTTGGGTATCGACAAACGCCTGTGGGAATTAAGAACTCATGTCGAGGCCTTGCAAGCCCACACTCCATGGATCGAATCGCTTGAGCGCCAAGCAACACAGTACCGCACGGAAATCCAGCGAATCGAAACCAACGTCAATGGTGAAATCGAAGGTATAGGGTCGCAAGTAAGTCTCAAGAATCGCGACCTAACCGACCTGTCGAATCGCGGAATCAGTTCGCTCAAAGCGATCGCTACTAACTTGACCGACCAACAAAAACGATTGGTTCGTCTCAAAGATGAATCCGACAAAGCCAAATTCGAATTGACACAGCATGAAAAATCGCTGGGTAATTCTCTTTCGGAAACAACAGGCAATATTCCCGATTCACTCGAAGATACAGGACGTCAAGTCAATCGTCTGCGCCGCAGAATCGAGCTCGACGAGAAAATTGACAAACTGCAACGCAGTCGTGGCGAACTGGAAATGGAAATCGACAACCTGGTTGAGGAACAAGTACTGCCTGTCGGAAAATTAATGATCATCGGATTCGTGTTCATTACCGGGATGATGTTGTTATTCACCGGCGTGATGTTGGCGACGGGCAAGGGTGATTGGCTGGGGCTCACCTCAAAAGCCGTCGGGAATTTTGGCCTTACACAAATGCTAATGGCTTTGGTCTGTGGTTTTTTCGCGTTGGGCCTAAAGTACCACTGGGAAAGAGTTGCCCGCGATTCAATGGACGACTTCCGTCACCAAATGGAGTTAGTCAAAACGCAAATGACGCGTGCTCGCGACGAGCGAGACGAACTTGATCGGTTGTTGCCGGGCAACAGTGGGCAATACAATATCGACCTGCAAGACGCCGAATCGAAATTAGCTCGACTTGAAGGATTAGTACCGCTCGAGAATCGAGCCAAGTCATCGCGGATGAAACTTGAGGAATTGCGCCGTCAGATTACAACGCAAGAACGTGAGGTCGAAGAATCTGAAAAGCGTTGGCAGTCTAGTTTGCGAGCACTGGGTTTGCCCGAGTCATTGACACCGAACCAAGTTCGGGAAATTAGCGTACGTTCGGGGCGCGTGGCTGAGTTTGCGACCCGGCTCGAGCAACTCAAGACGGAGTTGTCGTTGCGAGATAAGGAAATTAGCCAAATCAATTCACGTGTACAAGACTTACTCGGGACCGCTGGAATCAAGGCGACCAACGAGTTGAAGACGCCATTGGCAGCCCTTTCGAAACTCAGCAACGTCGTGAACGATCAACGTCAACTGCTGAACCTGCGCGGCGATTTGCAAAATGAGTACAAGGGCCTCAAAGTGCAGCTTGATCGATCCAGCCGCGATCTTTCGCGATTGTTGGGCCAGCGAACAAAACTGTTGGCATCGGTCGGCGTAGAATCCGAAGAACAATATCGACAATTCGACTTGAAGCATGCTGAGCGAAACAAACTGGAAGTTCGCCAAACACAACTAACCGAACAAATCGCTGCAGCTCTTGGGACAGGAATCACCGAAAACGATGTTCGCCCAATGTTAACGTCGTTTGGAAAAACAGGGTTGGAGAAGCGTTGGGAGCAATTGTTGTCTGATATCGAGCGCTTGAAGGAAGAACATACGAAACTGGTTCAACTTAAAGGCGAACGACTCCAAGAACTCAAAATATTAGGTGAAGACGCGTCTTTGGATGCCGCTCGTCTGGAATTGAATGTCGTAGAAGCGGAACTCAAGGCAAGCATTGCGGACTGGCAAGTGGTCGCTTCGACTTCGCAATTGCTCGAGACAATCCGAGAGGGGTACGAAGCCAAGCGTCAACCTGAAACGTTGAAGGAAGCCTCC
>JAHEAM010000576.1 GCA_024642765.1 Planctomycetaceae bacterium | reverse complement strand
AATTCAATGGGTTGGCCCACAACTAGTTTCCACGCTCGGCCATCACGCTCCCATATCGCCGCCACATTCACAGATTCGCCGTGCAAGAACGGTCGGCATCTCGTGGGGCGATACCCGAACGACCTTAGGTCCTCAACCAATATCACAAATTCCGACAGCGGCATGTTAGCACAATAGGCGAATCTTTCTTCTAGAATGCCACCGGCATGCGCAATCTGATTGATGATCTCGCCCGTAGGCGTTTGCCATTCTTGTTCGATTGCTACATCACCCCAATCGCCTTCCGGTATTTTTGAAAGGAACTCCCTGAACTTGGGAACAACGAATTCCTGATGAGCTAATAATGAATCAAACAGAATGTTGAATTGACTCGGTTGCGAAGCGAGCAAAAAATCCGACAGTTCGTCTGGTCGGTTTGCATAATAATTGCTCGCAATCGTAGCAGCGAGGTTACGCTGAATATCAGAATAATTCGAATCTGAATTTATTTTCAACGCGGACAACAAAGAGGCACATAAATGTTCTTTGATTGGTTCCAACATTTTTACATATAAGGCCGTAGATAATGGGTCAGATTCGAATAACGCCTCAACAATCCTTCCCGACACCATGTTCCACCGCTCATCATCCGGCTGAAAGAAAGCCAATAAGCTCGCAACGTTCAGCAACTCTTTGGAGTGACTCGAATCCTCAAGTGATTTCCATAAGTCGCAAGAGAATCCAACATCTTGTTCGTTGACTACATGTCGTATCAATTGAATTTCTGAAGCCGAGCAAGACAAAATCCTGTGTTCGATTAGGTCGATTTTACTGGGGAAATCTTTTAATAAGGCGAGAGCCACACGAAGTTCTGGCGGACTATATTCGGCGCTTCGTTTGGCAATTTCATTCAATCGAGGAAAAGCCCAACGCTTGTAGGGTTTTAACTCATGGATCACCTGTGGAACATTTTCTATTTCGGCAGAAATCAATAATTTGACCAATCCTTTGGCGATTGTCTCGTTTCTCGTCTGTTTGATCATCCATATTCCAAACCATATCGCGATGGATGCCATCAGCAATGCACTACTTGCCATTGTAAAAGCGAATCGATTTCGGCGGATGAACTTCTGAGAGCGATAGATGAGCCCCGGCGCACGAGCTTCGACTGGACGATGCTCAACATAACGAAGAATATCCTCAGCAAATGCATCCGCCGTTTGATAGCGACGAGACGGCTCTTTTTCCAATGCCCTCATTACAATCCACTCGAGGTCACCTTTAATAAATCGTTTCATTTCGTCTAGTTCGATTCGACGCCGGCTGGCAATCTCTGAAACAGTTTGAGATGACATGAATCGCTTATTGGGCGTCGGAGGAACCTTTTTACGGATCATCTGCAATACTTCATCAATGGCACACTGCTTCAGCAAATTGACATCGAAAGGGGCACAACCAACCAATAATTCGTAGAGAATTGCACCCAATGAGTAGATATCGCTGCGTGTATCGATATCTGCATTGCCAGAAATAGTTTGTTCCGGACTCATATATTGGAGAGTCCCAATGACTTGACCAATAAATGTAACCATCGATGCGTCTGGTAATTGCGGGCCGATTGCTTTCGCTAATCCGAAGTCTATGATTTTGGGCACGAATTTGTCGTCGATTCGTGTGACTAAGATATTCGAAGGTTTAAGGTCGCGGTGAATAACTCCCTTTTGATGCGCATGTTGAACCGCTTGGCAAATCTTTCGAAACAGGTCGAGGCGTTCGTTAATTGTAAGCCGCTCTTCATCGCAAAAAATCGTCAAAGGGAGGCCCGAAACGAATTCCATAACAAAATAGGGACTACCGTCCGCAGTAGTCCCAGCGTCGTAAAATTTGGCAATATTGGGATGTTCCATCATGGCCAGCGCTTGCCGCTCGCTTTCAAAGCGAATCAAAACTTGCTTGGAATTCAAACCCAACTTGATAAATTTAATCGCGACACGGCGCGTCACCGGTTCGAATTGCTGGGCCAAAAAAACATTTCCCATTCCGCCTTCGCCAATGCGTTCAAGCAATTTGTAAGGCCCAATCGTCTCTCCAATAAACGACGCGGAAGGCAAGAAGTCACGGGCTGGATTGGTGTCAAAAAGCTTGAAAGATTGTTGGTGCGCTTCAAGCAGTTGCATTACTTGCTTGCACAAACTTTGATTGCCTCCACACCTACTAACTACAAACTTGGACCAGTGCGCAGGTGGATGGTTTTCAATGGCGTCATGAAATATCGACTTTGCGATTGGTGTTTGATCGCTCATTCAAAATACTCATTTCGGTTGTTTCCAAGTTACGATACGAAATCGCTTGGAAATTCGTCTCAATTTTTTCCCGCTAATCATTGCAGTTGAGGATTTTGCTATCTGACATAGCATTTATTAACCAAGCGCGTGCGAATTTCCAGTTACGGTAAGCAGTTGCGCGCGACATACCGAGTAATTGCCCAGCTTCGTCGATTGAGAACCCTGCAAACACTCGCAACTTAACCAGTTCGGCTGCCTGTAAATCGAAAGCAGCAAAGTCGTCCAAAACTTCTTCTAACGCCAGAATTTCGTTTGGATCGTTTTCT
>JAHEAM010000575.1 GCA_024642765.1 Planctomycetaceae bacterium | reverse complement strand
TCGTAATCTTCTTCGGTGTATGCATAGATCGGAGACTCCAGTTGCGCGGCAGCAATCTCGACGAGTGGTGCATGAACAATTCGAATTGTTTCCAACTCAATGAGGGGGCGCATCCATTTAAAAAAGAACATGGCTGTCAACGCGCCGCAATGAATACCATCGGCATCTGGATCGAAAAGTAGCAGGATCCTTTCGTAACGCAATTGTTCTGGACGTATCGAGTCTCCCCATCCAGTCCCGAGCGTCTCGACCAGCGTCATAAACAATTCGTTCTTGGCAACTCGAGCTTTCGTAGCCTTCCAGGCATTAAGCGGCTTGCCTTGCATCGGCAGCACAGCTTGTGTTTGCGAATCACGGCAGCGCGCGACCGCCTGCGATGCCGAATCACCTTCGACTACAAACAATTCCGAGCCCGCACCTATCCGACGACACGGCTCCAGTTTGACGGGTTGAATTCGAAACATCGCCGCACCGCTCAATTTCTAGACTTCCAAAATCGAATTTCGCTCCAGCGAACTTACCAATCGATTCCGAAACATCACTGGTAACAAGGATAAATTTGAAGAGAAAAAAAGCTAAGTTTCAGTTTGCACATTGTAATGCATTGTTTTACTGATTCTTTTTCTCCAAGAACTCGCAGTGTACCCAACTTCGATCCATTTCGCACGTTTACGCTCCGCCATCCAGTCCTCCAAAAGCAACGGATCGTAAACTTTACTACTTGCGGGGCGCTTTTGCGTGTGCCATATTGAATTTATGGAAAAGCAATCTGTGCTTTTCAGGAATACTTTTTTTAAAAAATTCAGCGATGCTTATTTGGCCGGCGATTGATATTCGCGGCGGTCGTTGTGTGCGGTTAGCACAGGGCGACTATAGTCGCGAGACGATTTACGATGACTCACCCGTTGCAGCTGCCCAACGGTGGATTGAGATGGGTGCAGAGCGATTGCACCTCGTTGATCTCGATGGGGCACGAGGCGATTCTGCCATCAACGCCGCAGCCATTCGCGAAATCATTCAAGCAGTCGCGATACCTTGTCAGGTCGGCGGGGGAATTCGAACACGAGAGACGATCAACTTCTTCCTATCGGCCGGCGCCCAACAACTCGTCTGTGGTACGCGGGCGACTAATGACCGTGTTTGGCTCGAACAAATCACCACTGCCTATCCCCAAAAAATTGTCGTTGGCATCGACGCTCGGCATGGGATGGTAGCAACCCAAGGTTGGACCGAAACAACAAATATCTCAGCGATGGATTTAGCGAATGAAGTCGCTCAACTTTCTATCGCCGCCATTGTATACACCGATATCTCTCGCGACGGTTTGATGACTGGTCCGAACTTCGATGCTATGTCTGAAATGCGCAACGCACTGAGTGTGCCGGTAATTGCATCGGGCGGAGTGGCTGAATTGTCGGATTTGATTGAACTATCGAGGCGAGGTTTGGCTGGTTGTATCGTAGGTCGAGCTCTTTATGAGGATCGTTTTACAATTGCAGCAGCGAATGCGGCCGCGGCACGTTTAACTGCGGAGGGGCACACGATCGTGTAACTTTTCTTAACGAAAAAATTAGAGGTGCAAACATGGTTAACGTCGATTTGATCCGAAATGTTGTACTCTGCGGACATGGGGGGGCCGGCAAAACCACCATTGCCGACAATTTCTTAATGATGACAGGAGCAGTAGACGGAAAACACTCCGTCGATGAGGGCTCCAGCATCTGCGATTTCGACCCCGAAGAAAAAAAACACAAATACTCAATCGAAGCCTCTGCGACCAATTTCAATTACAACGACTTGCACTTCAATGTTATCGACACTCCGGGCTACCCGGACTTCATCGGCCAAGTCGCAGGTGCAATGCAGGCGGTCGAAAACGCTCTGATCGTGATCAACGCCCATTCGGGTATCCAATCCAACACCCGCCGCGTATTCACGATGGCCGGTGAGCACGCACTGGCTCGAATGATTGTGATCAACAAAATGGATGACGAGAACGTCGATTTCCCAAAGCTGGTTGAAGCGATACAGAATTCGTTCGGCACTCAATGCGTTCCATTCTTGTTGCCAAACGGTACGGGTCCAAAGTTCACTAACGTTTATCCCGTGTTGGAATTGGAAGAAACTCCCGTCGACTGCCCGCTGAACGCGAAGGAAATTCATGATCACTTAATCGAAGCGATTGTCGAAGTCGACGATACAGCAATGGAACGCTATTTCGAAGGTCACGTTCCAGAAAAAGAAGAAGTTCACGAACTGTTGATCAAAGCTGCGAGGGCCGGAACCGTTGTGCCAATCGTATGCTGCTCAGCAAAAACGGGCGTCGGCCTCAAAGAAATACTCGATGCGATCAAGCTCTGTGGAATGTCGCCAGCAGATATGCCGCGTACTTTCGGAAACAACGGTGATGCAACAGAATTTAAACCCGATCCGAATGGAAACTTGATCGCTCAAGTATTTAGAACTCGAGTCGATCCGTTCGTTCAAAAACTGAGCTTCATTCGAATCTTTAACGGACAATTGAAACGTGACGACTCGGTGCACGCATCGTCGGCTCGCAAAAATCTTAAAATGGGCGCGCTTCTGCACGTTCAAGGCGAACAT
>JAHEAM010000121.1 GCA_024642765.1 Planctomycetaceae bacterium | reverse complement strand
GAGTGGACGAAGTGCTGTGTCGAGATGCTGCAGGTCGGCTTGCAACGGAATATTGTCGTAAATGGCTACGCGATCGACGCCCCAACCCATCGCCGTCAATTGTTCGGAAAGTGTTGGCGCCGCAATCGCCGAGCAGGCGTGTAGGATTTTTCCTTGTATTGGCATCTTTGATTGAATTGATTTGGCAAGTCCAATTGCCGAGTAGTCGCTTGTGGGCTCGATTTCAGGTCGCAAGCGATATTTATGGAGCTCTGCTGTTGTTGCAGGGCCCACCGACGCAATGGCTGGGATTTTTCGGATATCGAGCGATAGATGCTCAATCGCTTGAATAAAGTACTGAACGGCGTTCGGACTTGTGAGCGCAACCAATTGATAGTCGTTGAAACAATTCAACCGAGCAATGTCTTTAGATTCTAGAGTTTTGTTGGCAATTCGAAACATGGGCGCAACGATGACTTCGGCTCCATGTTCGAACAAACTTCTTACCAATGGTTTGGCTCGACTTCGCTGGCGAGTTATCGCAATTCGGCGACCCTCCAAAGGCAATGGTTTGTTATTGCGATGCCGAACTTTAGCCACGACATCTCCAACGACTAAAACCATTGGCGATTCAATTTGATTGAATTCGGCAAGTTCAACAATGGTTCGCAGTGTGCCAGCTACCACTCGCTGCTGCGGAAGTGTCGCATTCTGAATACACGCAACGGATGTGTCTGGCGAGCGACCGGCTGAGATTAACTTTTCGCAGATTTGCTTAAGGTTTCTGCGTCCCATTAGGGTCACGACCGTGTCGGCACCACTCAGGCCGACGAACGGAAAGTTGGCATCGGGATACGTTGCTCCCATTTCTCCTGTGGTGATTGCAAGGGTCGTTGCGACTCCTCGTTCGGTAACTGGTATTCCAGCGGCAGCCGGAGCCGCAAGCGAACTGCTGATGCCAGGTACAACACGACAACGCACGCCGGCGCTTTTGCATGCATTGAGTTCTTCTGAACCACGTCCGAAAACAAATGGATCGCCACCCTTTAACCTCACGACGAGTTTGCCGCGAGACCCATGTTCGACCAACAGCTTGGAAATTCTGTTTTGATTTGACTTATGGCGTTCAGGAAACTTACCAACGTCGAAAACAAATGCGTCGTCGCGAATTTCAGTCAACAACACAGGTGAAACAAGTCGATCGTGTATCACGACATCCGCAGTACGCAACAAACATCGGCCTTTCACGGAAATCAGCTCTGCGTCACCGGGTCCTGCACCAACCAAGAAGACTTTTCCTCGAGTCTTTGGTAGGTGAGACTGCAACCATTTTTTGGCGAATCTCCAGCAACGTTCCTTGGTGTTCGCAGTGTTAGCGTAGTAGCCGATGCAATTTTTGTTGGGGTCGATTAGTCGCATTTGCAACCGCATCTGGCCAGTGTATCTAGCCAAAACGCCGACGTTCCAACCTGCTCGTTGCCGTACGAAACGTTCCACTTGCCATTCCAAATCAGTCGCCATGCGTGTCGCGTAGTGATCAAGTTGCGATAATTCTTCAGCAAATGTCGCATCTCCCTTTCGTGTTTGTACAACTAAGGCGGCTTGCGCGGCAGCTGGCAAAAATTCCTGCCCACTAAAGACTTGAGAAATTTCGGCGGAACGATTGAGGCGTTGAAGACCTGCGGCCGCCAAAATGACTGCGTCGAAATTGCCGTTTATAAGCTGAGTTAAACGCGAATCCACGGGGCCGCGAATACTCTCCATCGTAATATCAGGCCGCATTCGCAATAGCTGCGCCGCACGTCGCGTGCAGCTTGTCCCAACGCGCGCTCCTGGAACGAGATCCGCCAAAATCGATCCATTTTGTGAACACAACACCTCACGTGGATCGCCACGTCGAAGAACAGCAATAACTCGAAAATCGGCTAGGGAATATTCAGGATTCGCAATGTTGGGATCTAAATCTTTGTAGCTGTGGACCGCAACGTCGACCTGCTGGGAAGCAAGTGCATCGTCTAACGAATCGGTAAATGTGTTGACAGGGAGGTCTGCAATCTTGCTCGAACAATCCATGTCACCACTGGTTGTCATGCTGATGATTTCAGTTTTCGAACCAAACGCATGAAGTTGTTCGGAGACAATTTCAGCTTGGCGAAGCGCTAACGGGCTTTGCCTAGTGCCGACGCGGATATTTTTTGGGGCGTTTGAATTAAGTTTTCCCAAGAACTGTTGCGCAGCTTCCTCTGCCAGCCACTCGGCGAAATTATCGTAGAAAATAAGTGGTCGCTCGATAACCAACTTTGAGCTTTTGGTGCGACTGCCATGAAATGAAATATGCGGCTCGGAAATAGGACCGCAACCAAAAGCCGAAGGTAAATCGTTTCGGAAATGTGGGCCATCTGAAATTAGAAAAGGCAGTACAAGTAGCGACGGACAGCCCTGCAACCGTTTTGCGACGATGCTCAACGACGGACGATCATCAATAAATGCTGTTGTCACTTTTCGAAACCGATGTGAACGATTTTGTAAATCATCGTTGATTCTCAAGAACCGATCCGCCACTCGAAAAGTCGTTTCTCGACTGAAGGCGTTTTTACGTGTTCCATGGCCGACAAAAAGTACTCGCGTTTTTGCCGCCTCGATTTGCAAACGTTTACAGGTGTTTGCCGCCAATTGCCATGCCTGGTCGGCGATAACCGGCGACTGGCCAATGGGCTGCAGATAGTGAAGCTTGTAATGCTGTGAATTTGGATGAGTCTGAATGGCCGTGGGAAGAACTACCTTTGAAAAATAGCCTCCACTCGTCATGAGTGGCAAAACCACAACATGCTCGGCTTCGACTTGATCAAGAGCAGCAGAAAAGTTTGGTTGTCCGTAGTGGAATACAATTTTTACATCTTGGAATTTGCCGCAATTCCTAACTTCATTGCTAAAAGAAACCAAGTTTTGGTTGACGCTACCATGCGGTGAACCGTGCGCCGCTAAAACCAGTGTAGCGCTGTTTAATGTGTTCACGCCGCGATACCTTTTCGAGACAAATCTGAGGCGAGTTCGCAAGTATTGGGAAATAACTCACGTCGGAAAGCATCCCAGGACTTTAGCTTTTCAATCGCTTCGGCAATAAGTCGCTCAGCAATGTGTTGACCGTCAACCGTTTTGTTTGCTTGACTCGCTAGCGATTCCAGATCGTGCAATATTACATTTGTGTATTGAGATAGCGTTGGATCAACGGCTCGCGGTACGGAAAGATCGAAAACGATACGCCGCCGCGTGTCTTGTGGCCAATCAGGAGAATGCAAAACAAAATCACGTGATTGAGTCACCACGAATATCGAATCGTATCGGTCGAGGGTTTCAGGGAGGCGGCTTAAGTGAACATGTTGTGCGCCAAGTTCAGCAGCCAAGGCTTCGGCACGCTGACTATCGCGACTCGTAATCGTTATCTGGCTCGTCCGTGTATTCAAGTTGCGGGCGATTCGTCTGCCTAAACAGCCTGTTCCAACAATTAATGAATGAAAGTCGTTTTTTGGCGATTTGGCATGCGTTCGAAAGTCCATCACCTCGCGAATCGCAAGGTCATCGATCTCCAAGACTTTCGCGCCAAACTGAGTCTGCGCAGAAACGAGTCGCGGAATATGGATCGCCATTTGACCTAGCTTCGAAAGCACCGGCCCCAATGTCTCTTGTTCCAAATGGTGAAGAACTGCACGGCGGACTTGTTGCCGAATGTGCTTTTCCCCAACGATGCGCGATTCCAAGCCGGTTGCTACCGAGAGGAAATGAGTAACGGCGTCGATTCCCGCACGTCGATTCCAAACAGCAAAATTCTCCCGAAAAATTCGATTGAAGCGTTCTGCGGATTTCGGGATCAAGTACAACTCCAATCGTTCGCAAGTCTCAAGCAGCAGATAATAACAAGCGCAATCCAATGCAGCGTCGAGTCGATTCGAATCGCGATTTGCCTTGACTCGATCGAATAAAGACGGCGATTGCGTGCGTGATAATCCGATCATTTGCACGCCGGCGATGCCAAGGGTAACTGCAGAAGTTGTTACGCTCATGCTTCGATTGCCCCCAGCTGAATCAATGGCAGAGTAGGCGTTTCCTTGCCTGTGAGTTGCCGACGTTTTTTTTCTGTATTCCGATGAACTCGTTGATAGAACTCACCAAGTCCTTCGTCACCGACGCGATCCGTCGCCCACTGTTTAATGAGCGGGCGAAGTACTTCAACGACTTCTTCGATTTTTACATCCCCTGCAAACAAGTCGGCCAAAGTATCACCGGCCAATCTTCCTCCGACGAACAAGTGATAGATTCCAGGGCGACGTCCGACGAGTGCGATATCTGCCGTGTAGGGCCGCGCGCATCCGTTCGGGCAGCCCGTCATACGAAATCCAATTGGCTCATCTTCAAGACCAAACGTCTGCAAGAGCGATTCAAATTGAGCCAAGACTTGGGTGATCGCCCGTTCGCTTTCGGCAACCGCTAAACCACACGTGGGCATCGCCGGACAAGCCATCGAATACCGGCGAATCCCACTCATGCCGTCGGCGAGATCAACGCCATGCGCCTGCAAAACCTTCTCAACTTCTGGAATGGACTCCGGACTCAGGTTGGTTAACAAGATACTTTGCTGCGGCGTCAACACGATTCCCGGATTGAAGCGTTCGATCAGTGTTCGGATTGCCGTTCGCATTCGACAGTTTTCAGCGTCGACAATCCGACCATTTTGCACGAAGATTCCATACGAGATCAAACCATTGCCTTGATCGCGCGGACCTAAAAAATCGTCATATTGGATCGGTAAGTCGAAGTTCTTGGATAATTGCAATTCGAATGGTGCCCGTCGTCGAAACTCTTCGACAAACCACTCGGCACCCTTTTCGGCAATCAAGTATTTGAGTCGTGCCTGTTTTCGATCTTCGCGATTTCCGAAGTCACGGTAGATCGAACCAATCACCTTGAGTGCCTCAACACCATTTTCTGGAGCGACGAATCCCAGCTCATAGGCCAATTGAGCAAATGTGTTCTCCCTGCCATGCGACATGCCCAACCCGCCGCCAGCCAGTACGTTGAATCCGTCCAAATCTCCCTTCGAATCTGGTATGGCAATCAAACCAGCGTCATAAGAATAGACATCAATTCCGTTTTCGCCGGCAATGGTAATACCAGTTTTGAATTTGCGCGGAAGATAGGCGTTGCCGTAAAAGTCTTCGATCTCTGGAACGTCTTCGGTGACTTTTTCGCCATCCAGCCAAATTTCGTGGTAGGCGTTTGTCTTGGGAAGCAACTCGCGCGTGACTTCTTTGGCGACAGCTTTGATTTGGTGGTAGATTGGCCGATCGATAGGGGCAATGCTCGCCATTACGTTACGCTGAACGTCGCCGCAGGCGGCAAGTGTGGTGATCAACTGCGTGTTGATTTCGGCGATCGTCTGTTTGATTTCCTGTTTGAGTACGCCATGAAACTGGATGCTTTGTCGTGTTGTTATTCGCAGTGAGCCATTTGCAAACTTGTCGGCGATGTTGTCCAAACCCAGATATTGTTGCGAAGATAATAGTCCGGCGGGAATGTTGCACCGGATCATGAGCGAATAGGCCTTATCAAGACCTGCCTTACGCCGTTCGCCGCGAAGATCTCGGTCGTCTTGTTGGTACATGCCATGGAATTTGATTAACTGCAGTTCGTCGTCAGTGAATTGATCCGAGTTTGATTTTAACGACTCTGCGAGCGTGCCGCGCAAAAGCTGGCTTTGTAATTTCAGTTCTTCGACTTTTGATTTTTCAGACATGGTTGACTTTATTTATTATGGATTGAAACTTGAAATGTGTTCAATCTTGGTTTAAGAAATGCTTAAATGTCTTAGAGTTGTGATGAGTCCGATGCTTTCGACCAGTGTAGGCCGCATTCCGTTTTCTCTTGGCTTTGCCATCGACCGTCGCGACTGTATTGAGCGGGCGACGTGACGCCAGGAACTCGCTGCGTGCAATGAGTACAGCCAATGCTCGGGTAGCCTTCGTAATGCAACTTGTTGTGCGGTACGTTGTGATCCTGAACGTATTGCCAGACTTGTTGACGCTCCCAATGGGCCAACGGGCAAGCCTTCAACAACGAGTATTGCCAATCCCATTGCATGATTTCGATGTTCGCACGGTGGGTCGACTGCTCTTTTCGAATCGCCGTCATCCAAACTTGAAAATCGCCAATGTGATTTTCCATCGGAATGACCTTGCGTAGATTGCAACATTTGTTGGGTTCGCGACTCCAAAGTGCTTCGCCGTATTTTTGGGCCTGTTGATCAGGCGATAGGTCTGGCTTCCACGATTCAAATGCAAGGTTGGGGTAACGTTGCGTCATCTCTTCACGCAAAGCATGTGTTTCAGGAAACAAAAAATCGGTATCAATGTCAGCAACACGGATCTGCAAATCGGTTCTGGAGCACATATCGATGAGTATGCAGCCTTCGAGTCCAAACGATGTCGTTAGGACTATTTTGGAGGAGTCGAATTTGTTTCGTATCCACGCAAGTAATTCGTTTGGTTCACTACGTTTCAGAAGGAGCATGGTCCGCCTTTTCGACCCGACTTAATCGCACGTAAGCCCCCAGGCTTTCCGAGAGTACCGATTTTCATGCAAGTGGTTATTGCGAAAAGTCGATTTTTGTACAACATCGAGTTTCTGGAAAACGATCGATGCTGGCATATTGGCATTGCTGCGCGGGATTGCATTGGCTCGGACGTCGATAAGTCATGGACTTAATGCAACGTTGCCTCTTTAGCCCAGAAAAAGTGTGGTATGACTTTTTCCGTTAGAATCTTTGCGAAACTAAATTTTTTTGATGACATGTTAAGAACGACATTGGCTCAGCAAAATCTCTCGAACGGCGATTGCAGGTGTCGACGCCATTGCCGAAGCCGTTGAGTCGATTATGTGACTATGAACGTCAGCGCGATTTCGCTCCAAATGTTTTTGGAGCACAATAGCACCTTCGCCGCAAACCCAAATCGTTTTTTTAGTCAAGTTCATGAGGTTGAGATCGATGGCGGGTGCGATGATGTTCCATTGGGCTGCGATTGCGGCGAGACTTATTTCTGATACCAACTCCGAACCGATAGACTCCGGTTCGGAACACAAGAGTCTGGCAATCCTTCGAGCAGAATTGTGTTTCGTCAGCGGCCGAGCGTCAGCAGTCAAGCAATTGTTAGGGTCTTCTTTGATCCAGCCGGCAATAAGGTAGGCGTCGATCATGGTTGCGAAATTTTCGGCGGCAAGCTGGAGTCTGTGTTGGCCGACTTTGTATTGCGGCAACACCATTGTGATTGGTGTTCGGCTAAGGCCCGTGTATATCAGTTCGTTACATACGAGACGGGAAAAATCATCTGAGCCTTGGTGCACTGGCATGTATGCTGCGATGGGAATGATATCCGTAGTTGTCGAACCGAAATCAATGATTACACCATCATTGATTCGGCAAGATTGAGCCAGCCAACTGGCAGTCGCGTGCCAATTGGCCGAAGCGATTTCTGGCCAGAAACGGTTGACCTCATTTTTTTGGCAAAAGGTTCCAGCGATCCGATAGAAGTAAACCTCCGATTCCGAATACGCCAAATCCACTGCGTTTGCAATGAAGTTGACGCCCTCGCGCCGCGATTCGAAGCAATCACAAAGTTCACCGGTCATCGTTACAGCGACGCAATCCGGTTGTTCGACGACAAGTGACTGAAGTGTTTCAGCAAGGCGATCCGCAGATTTCCACAACTCAAATCGCAGCTCGCCTGTGTTCGTACCATCGCTGAACTTGATGTTTGCGCCGCCAATGTCTAATCCCAGGTAAGTCGGCTCAATGCCCTTTGAACTGCATTGTTTCATTTAGGTACCGATAACAGACTCTTGATCGCCGCTTCCAGCTCCGGATGCGAAAACGTATATCCATTGTCGATGGCCGCTTTTGGGGAAACGCGTTGTGAACTGACGAGTGACTCGGCGAACTCACCGAGCATCAATTTCAGTGCAAACTTTGGGGCTCGCAGCAGGGCTGGTCGATGTAGGCATCGCGCCAACGTTTTTGTGAAATCTCTATTGGTCACTGGGCTGGGACTCACACCATTGAGCGGACCATACACAGAGTCGAGTTCCGCAGACATCTTAATCAAACCCACAATGTCATCTATGTGAATCCAGGGCATCCACTGCCGACCGTTTCCAAGGGTTGCTCCGCCTCCCCATCGGAAAATAGGGAGCATTTCCTTCAAAGCACCGCCCTTGGTACTCAACACAATTCCGGTGCGTAGTAGTACGACGCGAATGCCCAGTTCAGTCGCCCGCAAGGCCTCCTGTTCCCAATCGAACGCCAATTCGGCAAGAAAACCGGAGCCCCGGGGTGACGATTCGTCTTGCCATTCATCATTGGCATCGGGATAAATTCCAACAGCGGATCCGCTGACCAAAACGGCAGGTCGCCTTTTACTTTCCGCAAGTGAGCGAACCAAATTGCGGGTACCAATGACGCGGCTATCGTAGATCGATTTTTTTCGTTGTTGCGTCCAACGACCCGAAGCAATGGATTCTCCCATTAAATTAACGACTACGCTGCAATCGTTGGGGATATCAAGTGTTGAATCGGTCGGATTCCAGTCAATCGCGTTTTTAATCTTGTTTCCGAATTGAGCACCGGCTGTAGTCGAATTTCGCGAGGTTACCCAAGGCGGAATGTCGAGTTTTTCGACCAGGGCTCTGCCGATCAATCCACTTGCGCCGGTTATTAGAAAGCTCATTGGTTCCAGACATTCCTTCTTTGATTGCGTCCCAAATTTAATGCTCGTACCGCAATTGCGCATTCATCCGGGAGAAATTCCGGAAAATTCTGCCAGGGCCTCCCAGTCTGCTTCATTTGCCAGTTGTTGATAACTAGAATAAACGACTTGAGGAGCGGGAATTCCTTTTACTAAGTTAGTGTAGCAGTTTGGAAGAGCCATGCGATTGAATCAAACAATTGTCTTTAAAGTTCTAGGTTTTGCGGTCTGCCTGGCCCTATTGTTTCCGGTCCTGAGTGCCGCGCAAACGTTGCCATCCGATTGGTTGAACGAAATAAAATGGCGGTCGATAGGACCCGCAAACATGGGTGGCAGGATCACTGCGCTCACGGTTTATGAGAACGATTCGTCCATTTGGTGGGCTGCGAGCGCCTCAGGCGGATTGGTAAAAACGAAAAACAACGGGATTGACTTCGAACACCAATTCGATGATCAAGCGACTGTATCGATTGGGGATGTTCAGGTCTGCCAGTCAAATCCTGACATTGTCTGGGTGGGTACAGGAGAGGCCAATCCTCGAAACAGTTCGTCCTACGGGGACGGTGTTTACAAGTCGCTTGATGGCGGTGCGACCTGGCAGAACATGGGACTGAAGAAAACTTTTCAAACCGGTCGAATTGCGATCAATCCGAAGAATCCTGACATCGTTTATGTTGGCGCGTTGGGACGTCTTTGGGGGCCAAATGAAGAACGTGGGCTTTTCAAAACCAGCGACGGTGGCAAAACCTGGGAAAAGATACTTTACGTTGACGATAAAACCGGCGTTGTTGACGTTCAGATGAATCCGAAAAATCCTGACG